>JANXNT010001022.1 GCA_025353985.1 Limnoglobus sp. | reverse complement strand
GCCGGCGACGGCGAGGCGCTCTTGCAGTTCGCCGGTGGACTTCAGCACGCTGAAGGTGTCGATGCCCGCGGCAAACGCCTGCGTCATGACGACCATAATCAACATGCAGAGGCCCGCAGCGACCAACACTTCGATGAGCGTAAAGCCGGTGCGTCGGGTTCGTGCGATTCGTGTAATATTCATCGGACCCTCTTGCGGGCGTAGGCGTTCGGAAGATGTTCGAGGCTTACTTACCGTTCAACTGCGGGCGTTCGAAGACTTCGGACAACCCGGTAAAGACGATTGCGGTTGTGTTCGCATTTAAGAGAACCTGATCGTCTCGAATCGGCGTTTGCAGTTCGATTTCAAGTTGACCTGGTGTCTCGTCGTTGACACTCACCAAACGGTAAAACTGAAGGATGTTCGTCTTTGTCGGATTCGCAACCGTCGCTTCTACGAGCGTGTGCAGTGCAAGCCAACGACCCTTGCTAACGGGCGGCCTGACGGGCGGCACTAAGCCAGAGTAAGTGAGTGTTAGTGATGAGACTTTTGATC
This sequence comes from Limnoglobus sp., assembly GCA_025353985.1. Taxonomy (GTDB): domain Bacteria; phylum Planctomycetota; class Planctomycetia; order Gemmatales; family Gemmataceae; genus Limnoglobus. The sequence goes on along the minus strand of JANXNT010001022.1, from coordinate 4,110 downwards.
CAGGCAAACCAGGGACGATAGTCACTGGACAGACCAATTCGCCATTCGGAATCGCGTAGCCGGGTGCCCGACCATCGAATACAAGGATCGTCATATTCGCGAGGTTGTCGGATGAACGTGCCGGTCGTTGCACGATCGCAAGCCAGTTGTAGCGGCCACCGCGTTCCACCGGTACTGACGCGATCGGGGCACCGGTACCCGTCACATCATATGTCAAGTCGTCGAGTAACGTGCAGAACCGCAATCGCTGTTGAAAACTTACAGTATTGATAAGATTTCGACGGGGTAAACCGGGTTGATTCGTACCTGTCACCCAACTATTGGCAGTACCTGTTTGTGAGAAATCGCCAATCGGATCGAGGAACACAGGGTAGCTCGCGCTAACCGTGGGATCTATTGCCACATTCACGATCGGGTGGGGTGGCGTACCAGTCGGAGGACTGTTCATGCATGTAAACAGGCCCGGGTCGTTGCCCTTCTCCACCGCGTCGCGCCAGTAGTTACGCATCAGCGAGTCGGCTTGGCGGGCGGCTTCGGCGGTGCGGCTGTCCTTCAGCGCTTGGCCCATTTGCAAGGCACCGAGCGGGAACAGCGTTAGCAGCGAGATCATGCCGAGCGCGGCGACGAACATCGCAACGAGGGCTTCGGTCAGGGTCAGGCCGGGGCGTCGGGCCGTCGGCATTCGGGTAATCATCGGTAATCCCCAGTGGGGTTTCGTCGTGTATGAAAGGGGCGGTTACAGCCCGGTATTGATGCCGTCTTTCGCGAACTTGTACGGGTCGCCGACCGATGCTGGCGCGACGTTCTGCGTCGCAATCGCACCCGTCTTCGGGTAGATGGCAATCAAGATCATCTGCCCCGCTTTATCGAGATCGGTCTGGCTCATCAGATCGATTGCGGCGGGGTTGCGGTTAATGTCGCGCATCAGGCAGACGATCAGACCTTCGGAAGCGAACATCACTTCCCCCGACGGAGCGAAAAGGATATCGCGATTGCCCGCAACGAGCGGAATGTTGTGGTCGTACTTCGGCGGGCCGGGATTCTTCACCGACGAGGCGAGGTCGATGACCATGCCCAACGGCAGTTGTTGCGTTGGCTCGCCGAGTAGTGGCCGAGCCTGACGATAGATGCCGAAGTTCGCGGTGACGTAAACGGGGTTCAACGGCGAACCGGCTGCATTCGGCGTCGAATATGCGGCACCGAGATCGGGCAGACGCGCGATATGCTCTACGGGCATGACGCCAATCATGAGTTCGATCGTGGCACCCACTGGCTTTTGATCGATGGCTAACGTCGAAGCATCGACAATGGCAGGCGGTACGTTGTTGTCCGTCGTTCGGATGCTGTAGGAACCACCCAATTCGGGGATCGAAACCAAGTCGCCTGGAGATACAGACGAAATGAAATCTGCGTAACTGACTCCGGTCAAGAAAACGCGTTTATTACTAATCCTCGGAGGCATCATCATGGTCGCAGCCTGATACTCGTAAACCAGTGCGAGTCGTGCCCCCGGTGGCACAATGTAGGCTTCGGGCATTTCGATGTACGCGATCTCCTTGCACGTGCTCGTCGCAGGATCAACGATCAGCCGCACGCCGCGTGGTGCGCGGTCGCGGAGGGCACGGTTCTTTGCGACGAGCATCCACTGGCTGACGCGGTCGGCGGCACCGACGGTCTTGTACGAGTCGAAGGCGCTCGACTGCGTGACGGCCACGGCGAGGCCGAGGAGCGTCAGCGCGATACCCATCGCCACGAGAAGCTCGATGATCGTGAACGCGGGCCGTGCGGCCGGAGTTCGGTATGGAATGCGCATGTTAGTTCCCCCGTTCGCCTTCCCGGCGTAGCCGGTATCCGAGGATGTTGTCGGTGTCAGTTGGCACGTTGACGAGGCCGCTGGTGGGTGCCACGTTCAATCCGTCGAAGTTTTTGTTCGGACCCGCACAGATGATGCTCGGCAGCCAGTTGACGCCGAAACCGGTGAGGCCAAGTGCCGTGGCGACACTGACGGGGGTGACGGCATTGCCAGCGACGTTCCACGCCGCACCGAGTCTGTTCGTCGGGTCGAACGGATCCTGACTCGCAGCACCTGTCTTAACGAACGGCGGAGTCGTGATCTCGCCATTCGTGGCAAATCGTGCGTAAGTTAGCGGCTTGCCGAAGGTGTCGGTGAAGACCTTGTATTCGGTGGTACCAATCGTCACTTTGCCGGTCAGCGAACCGGCGGCTTCATCGGCGAACATCTCGCCGCGACTGCCTTTTTCCGTGATGAGGATGTAAAACAGCGCCGCCGCCTGATCGGCTGCCACGTCGGGCGATGACGGGACGGCCGTTGTCGCCGCGATCCCTGGGTTCGCCAGATACGTCCGCTTCGCGGGAAGAGGCATCGTGATGTATGGTGTCCCGCCAATTGTTACCGAAAATGGCGTCGACGATTTCGCTTCGAGGAACGTCTGGGGAAACTCGTTCTTCATCCGGAAGTACATCCAGATCGCTTTCGCACGGTCGCGGTCGCCGCCAGCGATGGTCGTGATTGTCGCGATCTGGTTGGAGTAGGTGCCATCCTTGAACTCTTTCTCGGCGCTGTCGCGCCCGGCCGACCACGCTTTGTTCAGGCCAGTGGTCATCTTGGCTACGGTCGTCTCGTTGGCCTTGATTTCGGCACTCCCGCGGATGCGGAAGAACGCGCCGACACCGATCGCCGACAGCACAGCGAGGATGGCAACCACAACGAGCAGTTCGATGAGCGTGAAGCCCGCTCGCGAACGATAGTGTAACGCAGTCATGAACGGTCTCCTTTAATCCGGCGCGCTGAGTTTGCGTTGGCGGAAGTTGGCGAAGTCGTCGGCCCCTTCGTCGCGGTTATCGACGTAGTCGCCGCTACCCGCTACGAACGTGTAGTTCGTGCCCGTGTCCGGTTGGCCGCGACCGAAGACGCCGTTGGTACCACCGGAGATAATCTGAAAGGTCTTGTCGTTGGTGAACTTCACGTTCGAGTCGCGGAATGCCTTCGGCCCGCGCTTGTCGGCTGGCGTCTTCGCGGCCCACGGCGACTTGTCGCCACCCCACGGCCCGACGGTGACGATCGGCGATGTCGCGAGCGCGCCATCGAAGTAGTAATCGTTGCCGTTGGTGCTAGTCATATACAGGAACGGGTGGCCGTAAGTATCCACGAGCCACGGCTCGGTATTGCCAACACCCGTGTCGCCGGTAAACCGCGTGCCGTCGTAGTTCGGGTTGAATTTCGTGTTCTTGTATTCGCTCGGTTTGAGCAGATTGCTCTGCTTAATTTCGTATTTCGAACCCACGCCCGTACGGGCACCATTCACTTTGAAAGGCTGCGTCGGGTCGGATGCAAGTCCGGTGTAACCGGTGAACGAACCGCCCGTGAGGAAAAATACGAGTACCTGATTTGCGTCGAGATACGCAGGCGTACTTCCGAGGATACCGTTCGTGGAAAGGTTAGCAGCCGTGGGCGCGACCGCGTTTGAGCGTAGGCCGTTGTCGGTCAAACTTATCCGGCCGAACGCCCTTTTCAGAAACACGATTTCCGGCGAGGCATCGCTGAATCCCGCGTAAAAGACACCCGGCGCACTCTGGTACGCGGAAGCCAGGCGAAACGTGTTCTGCTGGTTCGCGGCCACATTGATCGGGCCAAGTTCGCCACCCCGGTCGGGGATGCTGCAATGGTACGTCGTTTTGAAGTCGCCGATTGCGGCCTGAAGTTGGCCGAGTTCGGAGACGACGGTCACATCCTTCGCGCGTTGGCGGACCTTCTGCACGGCGGCCGTGGTCAGTGCCGCGAGGATGCCGATGATGGCAATCACGACGAGTAATTCGATCAGCGTGAAGCCGGGGCGGTGGGTCGCCCGTCGCGAGAGAGTCATGATTCGGGTCTCCTATATGGATGCGAGGCGAACGCCCCGCAGACGATCGTCTGCGGGTATTTAGCACCGATTGTTATTTGGATAGTCCTTCGAGCAGCTTAATGAGCGGCAAGAACAACGAGATCACGATCGCCCCAATGACGCCGCCCAGGAACACGATCATGATCGGTTCGAGCAAGGCGATCAGCGACTTCACGAGCGTGTCGACTTCTTCGTCGTAGAAGTC
>JANXNT010001009.1 GCA_025353985.1 Limnoglobus sp. | reverse complement strand
GAAGTCAATAAGTTTTAGACGATTTGACGTAAGTCAGAATTCGCGTCGTGCACGGACGTATCCAAAAGTGCGCCGAAATGACACAGAAGTGCGCGCAAATGACACAGAAAAGGCGCGCACGGTCGATTTTAGGTCGCATAGTGACGCGAAAAGGTCGGTACTTACAAACTGTGTCGCAACAAGAGCATTCGGCGTAACCCACGACAAGAGTGCGAGATACGGCAAAAACTCCGCTTTCAGATCAGTCATTTGCGATCAAAAAACGGGCTTATTGAGACGAAAAAACACGAAAAACACGGTTTTTAAACTTTCGCAATTCGGACTTACGTCGATTATGAGAGCGCAATTTCGGGTCAAAACGTCGCGATTGGCGTTTGTGCGGAACGCGACGCAGATTAGATTAAGTGAATGGAAAACATCATCTGTATCGGTTGCCGATCGCCGATTGAAATCCCCACCGGTTGCAGCGATGCCACGATCCGTTGCGGCATCTGCTGGACGGAGATGGAACTCATTGCGCAACCGATTCCCGTCATCTCAGCGAAGCCGAAACCGACACTTGCGAAGGCCATACCACTCGTCGCGAAGGCGGTCGTGCGCGTTGCAGCCGCACTACCAACCGGCGCAAGGCCCGCCGCAGGAATGGCCAAACTCGACGCACTGATTCAGAAAGCCTCGTTGAAACTGATGAAGCCCGAAATCCCCGTTTTGCCCGTACTGGTGATGCCAATCATCGATTTGGAGATTCCGACCATCCAGCCACTCGCAGCGAAATCGAGCCAAAAATAAACGCTCACTCCGGATACAGCAAAAACGCGCGTCGCCGTGGTGCAAACTCGGTCAGGCCCGGTTGCCAAGCGCGTTCGAGTTCCGCTACGTGTTTGCCGGCGAGTAGGCCGTCGTGCGTCGGTTTGTGAATTAGCAAGGTATCGAATCGCTTCGTGTCCCAGTCCGCTTTGTGCTGCTTTCGCAGGGCACTTGCGATTTCTAACCCGATACGCACGGGGCGAACCGTTGCCCAGTCGTCGATGAGAATGTCGACGCCATTGCACGATTTGCCGACGTGGACCGATGATGTGGGCGTGCGCGTGACAGGCAAGAAACGCACGCCGGGCAGTGCGGCAGCGTTCAGTGTGGCGGCTAGTTTCTGCGCGTCGAGCCACGGTGCGCCGACCCACTCGAACGGGCGTTCGGTGCCGCGACCGACGCTGATGTTCGTCACTTCGAGAATGCCGATGCCGGGGTACAAAATCGCTGCGGTGAGGTGTCGCATGTTCGGCGAAGGGTTTCGCCACGTCAGACCGGTGCGGTCAAAAGTATCGGCACGGTGCCAGTTTTCGCAGCGGATGATTTCGAGCTTCGCATCGATCTTGCGTTCGACGTTCATCATCGCCGCCAGTTCGCCGACAGTCATGCCGTGCCGAAGCGGAATCGTGTGAAAACCGACGAAGGTTTCACGCCCGCTATCGAGCACCGGACCCTCAATAAGGATGCCACCAATCGGGTTCGGGCGGTCGAGTACGACGACGCTCAGGTTCTGTTCTTTTGCCGTTTCGAGGATGAGGCTCAGCGTGCTGCCGTACGTGTAAAAGCGGCAGCCGATGTCTTGGATGTCGTAAACGAGCGTGTCGATTCCTTTGAGCGATTCGACGCTCGGTTTGCGTCGTTCGCCGTAAAGGCTGAAGATCGGCAAGCCGGTTTTTTCGTCCTTGCCGTCACCGACTTTCTCGTCTTTCTCGCCGCGAATGCCGTGTTCCGGGCTGAACAACGCAACGACTTTCACGCCCTCGGCTTTGACGAGCAGATCGATTGTCGTTTCGCCATCGCTGGCACGCCCGGTGTGGTTTGTGACGATGCCGACATTGCGGCCCTTCAACTTCACAAATGCATCGCGACGCAGAACATCGATACCCGTAAGAACGGGCTTCGAGATCCGCACATTCCCAGCCGCTTGCGGCTTCTGTGCTGCGCGTAGCCGAGGTGCGGTGAAGGCCCCGGCGACGATGGTGCCGACTTGCCGACGCAGTTCGGACACGTTGCCTTTGTCGTTCGGGTAAAGGCGGCTCGTCAGCAAGATAATTGCGGTCTTCGATGGCGGATCGATCCAGAGCGACGTGCCGGTAAAGCCGGTGTGGCCGAAGCCTTCGCCAGCCGGGAACAGATCGCCGCGCTGCGAAGTGAATGCGGTGTCGACATCCCAGCCGCGCGACCGCAAGCCACCGGACACCATGCGTGCTTCCGTCAGCATTTTCACGCCGAGCGGGCTGAAGATTCGCACGCCATCGAGTTCGCCATCGCGCAGGAGCATTCGCGAAAAACGTGCGAGATCGTCGGCGGAGCCGAACAACCCCGCATGACCGGCGATGCCTTCCATCGCGAACGCGCGGGGATCGTGGACTTCGCCGGTGATGATCTTGCCATCGCGCAAGCCACTCGGAGCCACGCGAATATGCAGGTCCGGCTTCGGCTTGTACATCGTGCTCGTCATTTTCAGCGGCGCGAACAGGTGAGCCGATGCAAATTCATCGAGTGGCTGCCCGCTGATTCGCTCGACGAGAATGCCGAGCACGATGTACCCGACATCGCTGTACTTGAACCGTGCACCGGGCAGCGCTTCGAGCGGCAACGCCGCCACATTCTCGATCGCTTTCGCTCGCCCATCCTTGTAATCGGCAATCGCATTGTCGGCGATCAACCCGCTCGTGTGCAGGAGGCAATGTTCGATCGTGACATCGGCTTTGCCGTTCGCCGCGAACTCGGGCCAATGCTTCGCGACTTTGTCCGCAGGGCGAAGTTTCCCTTGCTCGATGAGTTGCATGATAGCACTCGCCGTCGCGACCGACTTCGTGAGCGAAGCCAGATCGAAGATCGCATCTGGTTCGAGTTTCACATCGGGCGCTTTGCTGCAAAGGCCGAACGACTTGCGATACACGACCGCATCATCGTGAACGACAATCGCGACCACGCCAGGACAGTCACCACGCTGAATCGCGGCCTTCGCGACTTCATCGATTCGCGCGAGTCGCTCAAGGTTGATGTTCTGCGCGTACGTTAGCGAGACTGAAGCGAGCAAGGCGACAATGGCGGCAAGAAAACGGGGCATATCGGGTTCCGTGATGGTGCGAAAGAAAATTACTCGATGCTACTGAGTAGCCCTTCCATTTCGCCGAGTGCGTGCGTGTCGCCGGTTTCTTTGGCGACGCGAATGCCGTCGCGTAACATCGCGCACGCTTCATCGACCTGGCCGAGCCGTGTCAGGGCTTGCCCCGCCATGTGGTAGGCCGGCACGTATGGTGAGGCTGAGTTCAAGTCGCGAAACGACTGCACGGCGGCGGCATCGTTACCGGCGCTCGCGTGTTCCATCGCTAGAGAGTATCGCAACAGCACATCGTCGGGGTCGATCGCCAATAACGCTTCCAGCTTTTCCATTCGTGCCGTTTTTGCCATGATCTTCTTTCGCATTTTCGTGGGGCGTGCCGTTTTCGTTTAAGTTACGCGAAGTGTGAGAAGAGGCCAAGGAAGTCATATCCCACGCACCCGATAAATCCGGACTAACCCGCGATAGCGTCACTCCCGGATCGACCGCATCGAGTGGCATGACCCTGCGATATTGCAGTGCGAACTAGCACAAGCTGCGGTTGAAGCGTCGTGGCGGGCTTGCGCGGAATCCGAAGAAAGGGTGTCGTTCCAGGATGGTTCGCTCGGCTCACCTTGGGGTCATCATGACGCAGCCCGCTCTGCCCGTCGGTCGTTACCCCGCCACACTCTTCGCAAATATCGCCCAAAAGCTCGTTCTCGGCGTCGGTTTGACTGCCGGTGCCGCCACCGGTTACTTCGCCACCGCCCAACTCCCTGCCAGCGCCACCCGTGCCGCAGACCTCTCCAATGTTTCGTCGAAACGTCGCGATGGCCTCGTCGACATTGTCGAGAAGGTCAAGGCCGCCGTGGTCAACATTCACAGCGAACGCACGCTCGCACACAGCATCGAAGACCCCCTTCGCGGCAGCCTGATTCAACCGCAGCGCGTGAAAGGCATGGGCACCGGCATCGTTCTCGATCCGCGTGGCTACATCGTCACGAACTTCCACGTGATCGACGAAATTCAGTCGCTGCGGGTTGGCCTCGTCGATGGTCGACAACTCTCCGCACGCATTCTGGCCACCGACAAGAAAGCCGACTTGGCGCTTATCAAAATCGATGTTGCCAGCCCGCTGCCGACGGTGCCGCTCG
>JANXNT010000939.1 GCA_025353985.1 Limnoglobus sp. | reverse complement strand
ACGTCACACCGCCGAGAACGAGAATGTTGGCTCCGTCGATGGTGGTCAGCACGGGAACAGTTGCCGTAGCCCCACCTTCGAGTGTTAACCCGCCGTTGCGAAGGGTGGTCAGAACTGGCAAGCCGATGACCGCACCCGCCCGCCCGTGGAACGTGGTTCCGACTGCCGAGGTCAGTGCTGGGAACAAATAGGTGGCTCCACTCAAATCGACCGTGCTATTGGACCAGTTCTGAATCTGTGCGATGGGTAACCCGGCCAAATTGTCCAGCGTAACACTCACGCCATCAAGAGCGATCAGCCGAGGTGCTTCGACGACTCCGCCGTTTCGTGCGGTGAGAGTGGAGTTGAACCCGTTGGGGTCGGTGAAGGAGGCCAGGTTGGCGAGATTCATCCGACTGCCCACACCATCCGCCACCAGTGTGTAGGCGCGGTTTCCACCGGCGGGTTCGGTGATCTGAGTCACCGAACGGAAATCCTTCGTGTCGAACGGAACGTAGTTGACGACCTGCAATCCCTTCGCCGTCGATACGAAGCCGATGCCCGAAGCAATCGAAATGGAGGTCGGTGCGGCACTCGTTGCGAACTGAGTAACGACCTGATTCGTGTTGGCTGGGTCGGACGTGTTGACGATTTGCACGCCAGCGAAACGCTGCCCGGTTAGCGCCAACCCACCGAGTAAGCCGAGTCCCGACCCGTTGGGAACGATCACCTGGCCAGGGTAGGCGAAGCCGCCCGAGACATCCGACGGACTGATTTCGCTGAGGCTGTCGAGGTTGCGAATGTCGGCCGTTGCAAAACCACCTTGAGCGGTCGAAGCGATGGCGGCCGCGTATAGGACACCGTTTGAGACGGAAATCTGTCCGCCGCCATGAGTCAATTGAACCGAACCGCGTGCGGTGATCGCGAAACCGTTCACGGTGAATGCCTGCAAGGTGCGGTCGGCGGACATGACAAACAGAGCATTACCTTCGTGCGTCATGCCTCGGGCCGGACTGTTCAGCGTGACGCCAAAGCCGATCGGATCTCCCGAGGCGACATCGTACGCCAGCACGCGATCCGCCGTGGCGACAAAGGCAATCCCGTCGATCACTTCGACCTGAATGGCATTGACGCTCGCCGTGCGGACGCGGCTCGGCAACATCGGGTCGGAAACATCGACGAAGTGCAGGCCGCCCTCACCGGCCGCGACGACCGCAATCTTCGTAGGTGAATCGACCGCGACATCGACCGCAATCCCGGCGAGGTCGAGTTGCCCGAGGATGATCGGGTTCTGGAACTGCGACGCATCGACGAGGGCAAGGCCGTAACTCCCGGTGGCCACGTACGCCGTCTGTTGCGTGGCATTGGTAGTGGAGCCTTGGATATCGATGGCCTGCGACTCGCCACGCAGGGCAAGGTCCGCGATCACGCCCGTCGGGAACCCGCGACCGCCAAGCGGGTCGAGGCCCTGCTGGATTTCCGCGAAGTCCGAGATGCCGTCGCCGTCGGTGTCGGCGAGCGTGGGGGAGGTGCCGATGACAAATTCGGAAATGTTATCCAAATTATCCTGATCTAAATCCAATTCCTCGGAATGGGTAAAGAGGAACGGCCTCGGAAGTATATGCTTTGCATTCCGGAGCGATCCGACTTCCTGGAAATCGTATCGGTTTGCGATCGGATCAAAGAACGTAACAGATTGCACCGACCCATCGGAAGGCACGTCAAATGTGTAATCACCGTTCAGGTTAGTTCTGCCGCGAAAAACCGAGTCTTGGCCGTTCGAGGTTACTGTGGCCGCGTAGTAGACAGCGCGTGAAACGCTTGGAACGTCATCAGGAACAGATGCGGAGACGTAGTCCGTAAGTACACGCCTGATTGCGGCGGACAACCTTCGAGTGCCGATCACCGATAGCGCCTCCATCTCGTTGGAAGCGGTGATGATCTCGTTTTGCTCGTCCACAGAAATGGGGCTATTGCGACTACCGTGCCGGGCGGCGATG
>JANXNT010000895.1 GCA_025353985.1 Limnoglobus sp. | reverse complement strand
CTGTATTGGAATCACCCGCGCGGTTCGTCGGGCAGGTCGAACGCGAGTAGCGGTTCGTCTTTGAGGTGGGAACTGACGCTTACGGTGAAGGTACTGCCGCGGCCAAGTTCGCTCTTAATCGCGATGTCGCCACCGAGGAGTTTCGAAAGTTCCTTGACGATCGACAACCCCAGGCCGGTGCCGCCTTGTTCGCGGGTGAGCGGGTTCGCGGACTGGCGGAACTTGTCGAAGATCGACTCTTGTTCCTCGGGGGCGATCCCGACGCCGGTGTCTTCGACGGTGAATCTCGCCATGCCATCGGCCACGCTGACGCCGAGCGTCACGCGGCCGCCTTCGGGTGTGAACTTCACCGCGTTCGACACGAGATTCGCCAAAATCTGCCGCAATTTGCCCGCATCTTGCCGCACCGCTGGCACATCGGGAAATATGTGCAAACGGAGTTCGACGTTCTTTTTCTCCGCCTGTTGGCGAAACATCGCTGCCACATTTTCGCACAGTTCGCCAACCGCGAGTGGCTCCGGGTGCAACCGCATCTTGCCCGATTCCACTTTCGCCAAGTCCAGAATATCGTTGATGAGCGCCAGCAGCTGTTGCCCGCTTGTCATGATGTTCGCGGCGTAACGCTGTTGCTTCTCGCTGAGGTTGTCCGCGTTCAACAGCACTTCGCTAAACCCGATAATACTGTTGAGCGGCGTGCGTAACTCGTGGCTCATCGTCGAGAGGAAGTCGCCCTTCAAGCGGTTCGATTCGTAGAGTGCCATGTTGACGCGGGCGAGTTCGTCGACCTTGCGATCGAGGTCGGTAATCAACCCACGGTTGCGGTCTTGCATACTGGTGAGGTTGCGCAACATCCGGTTGAACGCGACCGAAAGATCTTCGAACTCGTCGCCAGTTTGGATCTCGCTACGCACGTTCAGTTCGCCGGAAGCAATCGCCTCGCTGACGTCCTTGAGGTGCTTGAGTGGCTTGACGATCACATAGCGAATGATGAGGTAGCTGCCGAGGAGAATCAGCACGGTGGTGCCGAACGCGAAGGCGATGAGCAGCGCGCGATTCTGGTGGAAGCCGGTCTCGATGAGTTCCGTGGACATGCGCACGCGAACGACCGCCATGAGGTCGGCCTCTTTCAAGTCCGGCGCGGGGTGGCTGACGAACTTCGCGCTGCGGTGGCACTCGAGGCACGTCGCCCCGGCACGCACCGGGCTGAAGTACAAGTAGGCTTTCTCCGCGCGTAACAGCTTCGTTTCTTCCTTCAAATCCGGGTATTTTTGAAACGCCTGGACGATCGGCAAATCCTCCGCCGTCGGTTGCGTATCGGGCGTACCGGAGATTGCCGCATACAGTTTGTACTTGTAACCCTTTAACTGCGTCGGCAGATCTTCCTCGGCGAGCCGTTGATATTTATCGAGCATATCGCGCGCATCGTTCGTCAGGTGAACTCGCGCGATGACGGCCGGCACGAGCGTCTGCCCCGTGTTTTGAAGTTGATCGTACGCGAGTTCTTCGGTTTGCCAGGCATAGACGTAGAAGCTGATCGACATCAGTAAAATGACGCCCGAACCGAGCAAGTACCGGCATTTGCGTTCGAGGCCCGTTTCGCCGAGCAAACGCTTAAACCCGCGGTAAGACATAGGCAGTAAGTGGTTTCGGATGGGGTGCAGGGAGGCAAGGAGAACGATATTCTTTCAACAGCATTCCGAGCCGACAGGTGGGCCATCCGCCCATTCCCCGTGCAGATTCTCTGGCGTAATGCGTGCGAGAAGTTCGTCGAGTGTCGGCGAACTCTTTGGCCGAACGACCAAATACCCGCCTGCAAACTCAAGAACGATCGGAAAACCAGCGTGCAAGCCCGCTTGATTCGCGAGTGAGGTAGGGACAATCACAGCGAAACCATCGGGACATTTTTCGACGCGAGCGACCATGCGATACTCCTTAGACTTCCATTGTAACGCACCGTTGCGTTTAGCTTACTGCGATTGCGTCGGCCTACCAGCCTGCCGGAAAAGCGAGCCGGTGTGCGATGGCTCGTCGCGCGTTTGCGATCTGTGATAGAGGGAATATAAAAACCCGAAGTTCGACCGCGTGCCGCACGGATTTTTGCCGATGATTCGCCTCGCGCATTACAGTGACATCCACCTGACACAACACCCGCTCGGCTGGAAGGTGCGCGATCTTGTCTCGAAGAAAATGCCGGGCTGGGTGAACGTGAAACTGCTTGGCCGTGGGCGACGGTTTCGTCATGCGCCGCGGGTTGCGGAC
>JANXNT010000882.1 GCA_025353985.1 Limnoglobus sp. | reverse complement strand
TACCGCAAGACCTCGCAGGCGTTCGCGGTGCTGCTGCCGGTGCAGTCGGTCGGCGTCATGGGCGACGGCCGCACTTACGAGAACACGGTGGCGTTGCGCTGCGTGCAGACCGACGACTTCATGACGGCCGACTGGTCGCACCTGCCGCACGAACTGCTGGCCCGCGTTTCGACGTCGATCATTAACCGCGTCAAGGGTATCAACCGCGTCGTTTACGACATCAGCAGCAAACCGCCGGCAACGATCGAATGGGAATGACCCGCATCGATATTTGTTCCGCGATGGACGAAGAAACCATCGCGAGATTGCAAACCGCGTTGGGCGAACTCGGCTTCGTCGCCGACGACAACTGGCACGATTCGCCGATCGGCATCGGCCTCAGCCGCTATCGCTGCGATGCGGACGAAGTGTCGGTGTTCATCGATGCGTGGTCGGTCGATCTCGCCGGTCCAGAACTGGCCGTGCAACGCATCGTCTCGCTATTATCAAACTGAAACGACACACCACAACGGAGCAACATCATGGCTTGGCCAACGAAGATCATCGGCGCGTTACTCATCGCCATCGGCGTGTACGCCTACACGAATTCGACGCCGAACGAGAGCGGCAAAATCCCGATGACATCGCTGATCCCGGCGTTCTTCGGCGCGATCCTGGTCATTTGTGGCGCACTCTCGCATAACCCGAAACTCCGCAAACACGTCATGCACGTCGCCGCAATGGTCGGCGTCCTAGGTGCCATCGGCGGGTTCATGCCACTGATCCGCCAAGCCAGCAAAGGCGTAGACATCGACCCCACGAAACTCGCCGCCGCGTCCGGCTTGCTGATGAGCGCCCTGTGTGCGCTGTTCGTGTTCCTCTGCGTGCGTTCGTTCATCGCCGTAAAGAAAGCCCGCTTAGCCGCCGCAGCGGTTTAATCTCGCCACCGTGATGATCAGAGATTATCCGACGAAGACCCCGCCGTTGAAGCTGGGGTACACGTCCAAATCGAATAGCGGGAGCGTGATGGCAC
>JANXNT010000876.1 GCA_025353985.1 Limnoglobus sp. | reverse complement strand
TCGACGCCGGGGCCGAGTGGCACCTCAAAGACGAAGCCCAGAAGGTGTTTCTGGACTTCTTCGGCGTGCCTGCCGATTCGCCGCGCCGCACGCAGAAAGGCGTTTACAACGCACAGGTTTATGGGCCGGTCGGCAAGCGGGTCCAAGTGATTATGCTCGATGGCCGTTACTTCCGCAGCGAAGTCCAACGCGGTAAGTTCGACCCGCGGACCCGAATCACCCCATCGATACCGAACAACGACCCCACCGCAACGTTCCTCGGCGAGGAGCAGTGGAAGTGGTTCGAGGAACAACTGAAAATCCCTGCGGATCTGCGCTTGATCGGCTCCGGCATTCAACTGTTGTGCGACGAACACCCGTTCGAGAAATGGGCACTGATTCCCAAGGAACGCGAGCGATTTTTCCAGCTGCTGCGAAGCACGAAGGCGAATGGCGTCGTCGTCCTCAGCGGGGATCGGCACTTGGCGGAACTGTCGGTGAGTAACGATGCGATTTCCTACCCGCTCTATGACATCACGAGTAGCGGATTCAATCAGGCGAACAAAGCCTGGCGCGCTCCGGAAAAGAACAAGTATCGCGTGGCCACGATGCCGTTCGGCAACAACTTCGGGATGATTCATATCGATTGGGCCTCCGAAACCAGCCCGCGCGTGACGCTGGAACTGCGTGACGAAGACGGCGAGATCGTCGTGCGGCACCCGATCCGCTTGGGGATGTTGACGCCGAACGACAAAGCACCGGGTAAAACCAAGCCAGCGGAGCCAGCGAAAGCGCTGGAACTGCCCGCGGGTGTGATCACCCCCGATGAGGCGTTCAAAAAAGCAAAGGGCGACGAAGTCACGGTGCAGTTCGAAGTGAAAGGCGGCCGGATGACCGCAGATAAGAAGCGGTTGTTTTTAAACTCCGATACGGATTTTAAGAGCGAAGCGAACTTCACGGTGGTAATGAACGCGAAGGCACGCAGCGACAAGTTCAAGGACGCCACCGGCGACACGTTCAAGGGTAAGACCATCCGAGTGAAAGGCAAGTTGTCCGAGTATCAGAAGAAATTGCAGATCGAAATCGACGACGAAACGCAACTGGAAGTGGTCGAATAAGTACGTGAAAAATGCCACCGGTATTACCTGGTGGCTCATTACACTTCGCACCGATGGGTCGCGTTACTTCTTGTACTTCTTCGTGCTGCGATTCTTGTGCTTGATGCCTTTACGGCGACGTTTCGCAGCCGTGCGGAGTTCTTTCCGCTTGTGTTGGATGCCCATCGATAACTCTCCTGCCTCGTTATGTTGCTCTTCTTCAAATAGCAGTCTACGAAGTCACCCCGCCGAGTCGAGTGCATTTGCCAATTCGTGCCGCGTATCACTCCAGTTGATCGGTGGGAATGTCCGCAAAACAGCAGCTGGTTTTGTAACGTGCCGCGGAGTCTGGTGAGGGGTATCTTCGATGAGGATCTCGGCGAACCTCAAGATGGCTGCGAGACTCGATCCTGACGGACCGATCCAATATCAGGCAAATGGCAACTATGGTTAGCCAAGTTCCAGTCATTGTGGAGACTTACGCAAGTGCTGCACTATCCGAAAATCCCCGGCAGCCGCAATGCCCCCGATGGCCGGTGTGTGGCCTTCGAGAAGTACGACGGCACCAACTTGCATTGGGACTGGGATCGGGACTTCGGCTGGCATGCCTTCGGCACTCGCCGGGACGTGTTCAACCTGACAGACGCGGGCACGGAGCAATTTGCCCAACGCCATGCGCACTTGCGGCAGAGCGTGGTGGCGTTCCGGGGCACACTGGCAGTCGCATTGGAGCGGATGTTCCGCGAGCATCCCGCTTACGTTGGGTTCGATAGTATCAAGGCGTTCACCGAGTTCCTCGGGCCGAACTCGTTCGCCGGGCTGCACAAGGAGGACGACCCGAAGGAACTTCGCCTGTTCGACGTGTGGACCGAACCGTTCGGCATGGTTGGACCGCACCAGTTCGTAGCGGACTTCGGCCACTTGCCGATCGCGCGAGTAGTTTACGAAGGCAAGTTGACGGGAAAGTTCACCGAGGACGTGCGGGCCGGCAAGTACGGCGTGGCGGAGGGCGTGGTCTGCAAGGGCGGCACGGGCGGGCCGGACATATGGATGGTCAAGGTCAAGACCTACGCTTACCTTGAGCAACTCAAACAGGCGTTCGCAGATCGGTGGGAGGATTATTGGGAGTAATTCAAAGGCAAAACGGCATCGGGCGGCTTCATCAGGACGTCCTGGTGGGTGAAAGCGTTCCGATCATCCTGCTTTCGGGCATGGCCGCCGACGAACGGCTATTCGAGTCGCAGTTGGCTGCCTTCCCAAATCTGCGGGTACAGCCATGGGTTCCCCCGCTACCCGGCGAGTCAGTGCGGGGCTATGCTGCCCGGCTTGCGAAGTTGGTCGATCCAGGCTGCCCGTGCATCGTGGGCGGAGCGTCGTTCGGTGGGGTAGTGGCACTGGAATTGGCACCGCACTTGTCGACCTTGGCTTGTATCCTGATGGGCAGCATTCGTTCGCCGTCTGGCTTACCCAAGCGGTGGCGACTGCTCCAACCAGTCGCCATGCTCGGCCCCGACGCGCTCGGGTTACTGGCCGAACTGAGTGCCCGCATCGGCGGAAGCTTGTTATCCCCCGGCACCGTCCGGCGACTCGCGCGGCCCGAGGCGGCGTTCGTTCGCTGGGCGATATGTGCAGTGGTTCAGTGGCGGGCCAGCCCGGCCGCTCGACGGGTACGGGTATTTCACATCCACGGTGCCGCCGATCGAGTGTTGCCCATCGCGCTGGCACGCCCAGATGTCGTAGTGTCAGGCGGTGCGCATGCGCTGTCGCTGTTCAGCCCCTCAGCAGTTAACGAGTTCGTGGCCCGTGTGATGCGGACAGTCGCAGACGCCACTTGATGTACTGAGTCAGTCATCCACTCCGCCAAAGCTCGCCACGACTAGTTTGTCCGCGAAAAAGTATCTATTTCTGCCTTCGAGAAGCAACCAGACATCGAAAAAATAAAAGGTACGCGGACTGGCTCGTTAAAATGAGAGTGGTAACCTCACTCTCTATCGAAGAAGTACGCTCATGGACGCGAATCGTTTCACCGAAAAAGCCCGCGAGGCCTTGGCGAATGCGCAGAAGACAGCGGCGAAGCTCAACCACCAGCAGATTGACCTCGAACACCTCTTAGTCGCGCTTATCGAACAAGATCGCGGGCTGACGTCGGCGATTTTGAACAAAGCGGGCGTGTCGCCGGAAGCGCTTTCTAGCAAGTTGCACCGCGATCTCGAAAAGCTGCCGAGCGTGACATCGGCATCGGGAACGCCGGAAAACCAGTACGGCAGCGGGCGATTTAACAAGTTAATTGCCGATGCCGAAGACGAAGCGAAACGCCTCAAAGACGAGTACGTATCCGTTGAGCATTTGCTGTTGGCGATGGTCGACGATAAAGGCGCATCGGGGATCATGCTGCGGGAAGCGGGCCTCACGAAGAAGCGGCTCGAAACCGTGTTGAAGGAAGTTCGTGGCAGTCAACGGGTGACGACGCAGAACCCCGAAGAGACGTACCAGGCACTCGAAAAGTACGGTCGCGATCTGACGCAGATGGCCGCGAAAGGCAAGCTTGACCCGGTGATTGGCCGAGACGAGGAAATCCGCCGCGTTATCCAGGTGCTCAGTCGGCGGACGAAAAATAACCCCGTGCTGATCGGCGAACCCGGCGTCGGCAAAACCGCGATCGTCGAAGGCCTGGCATTGCGGATTTATCGTGGCGACGTGCCAGAAGGGCTGAAGAATAAGCGGATTTGCTCGCTCGATATGGGTGCGCTTATCGCCGGTGCGAAGTATCGCGGCGAGTTCGAAGAACGCCTGAAAGCGGTGCTGAAGGAAGTCACCGATTCCGAAGGCGAGATGATTCTGTTCATCGACGAACTTCATACCGTCGTCGGTGCGGGGAAGGCCGAAGGCGCGATGGA
>JANXNT010000865.1 GCA_025353985.1 Limnoglobus sp. | reverse complement strand
GCAAAGTACAGCGAGCGCGGCGGCCTCATTTCAGTAGAAGTGACGAGTGACGAGTGGCTTCGCAAGAAGTGGCGAGTGGCGAGCGAAGAAGAAGCGACGAGTGGGAGCGAAGCAGGGGCAAGACTCTCTTCTCTCTCTGCACTCACCACTCACCACTCACCACTCACCACTTCTTCGATTCACTCGCCACTCACCACTCACCACTCGACACTCTGCGTAAGCATCCGCGACACGGGCGTTGGCATTCCGCCCGAGATGCTTCCGCGAATTTTCGAAATGTTCACGCAGGTCGATCGGTCGCTGGAGAAGTCGCAAGGCGGTTTGGGTATCGGTTTGACGCTCGTGAAGCGGTTGGTAGAAATGCACGATGGAACCGTGGAGGCTCGTAGCGAGGGCCACGGCAAAGGCAGCGAATTCATCGTGCGATTACCGATTGCGAGCAATGAGAAACCGATGGCGATTCCCGCACACGTTACGCCACTCTCGCCACACGCCACGGCCTTGAAAGTGCTCGTTGCCGACGACAACGAAGACTCGGCGATGACGTTGTCGATGATTCTAAAAATCCTCGGCAGCGAGGTTCGCACCGCAAACGATGGTATGGAAGCCGTCGAAGTGGCGACCGCGTTTCGCCCCGATGTGATCTTGCTCGATATCGGTATGCCCCGGCTCAACGGCTACGAAGCCTGTCGCCGCATCCGCGAGCAACCGTGGGGCGAAACGATCGTGCTCGTCGCGCTCACCGGTTGGGGCCAAGACGAAGACAAACGCCGTTCGCAAGAAGCGGGCTTCACGCATCACATGGTGAAGCCAGTCGACCCCGACGCGCTCAAGAAATTGCTCTTTCCCGCAATGAACCGGAATTAGCCGCGACGCGGAGGCTTTGCGCAGCGGAGCGCGTGGACTTCACGCATTCATGCGATGGGTGATGCGCACGCGCTCCGCTACGAGGACTTCGCGTCGCGGCTAATATAGAAAACGTTACTTTGCCTTCAGGTTTGCCCAGTCTTTGAACGGGTACACTACGGGTACCGATGGCGTGTATTTGTGTGCGGTCATCCAGGCGAACTCGCGTTTTTTCGTGTCGGCGGGGTCGGGCGATGGCAGCGGCACATCGTCCGCCTCGGCCCAGATCGTCGAGACGAGCGGCACCTTGCGGCTTGCCTTCGGCGCGAGTTCGTAATCGGTTCCGCGGCTCGTTAAAATCCACGTGTTGTCGCGATAACCGGCACGCAATCTGGCTGTCGCCGATGCGGTGAGTTCGGCTTTCTCGCGGTCGGTTAGGTCTTTCGATTCGCGAATTCGTTGGATGAGTCGCTGCGTTTCGGACACGTCAAAACTCACCCAGCCGTACGGCGGCAGATACGCTTCGAGCTTGCAGTGGCTCGGTAGATTTTTCGGAAATGCGTGCAGCCCATACGTGACGCGTGTCGGCAATCCGAGCGAGCGACCGAGCGACGAACACAGCCCGTGATAGTCCGAGCAATCGCCGCGCTTCATCGTGAGGGCGTGCGTGCTGTCCGCCACTAACGACGTGTTCGAGTGATCGTAAGTGAGATTGTCGCCGACCCAATCCATGACGGCAGCGAGGCTCGAAGTCGATCCCGTTTTGTCGCCGACGATTTCAGTCGCCAACTTCTGAAAGCGATCGTCTACCTTGATGAGTGACTCGCCACGACGAAACGGATCGAACGATTTCGGCCAGTCCTTGATCGGTTGCACCGCTTGCGCGTCGATGTTCCAGCGCATCTCCGAAGTGGCAACACGGAACCGATGCTCGAGGATCTGCGCCCCTTGTGGTGCAGCAAATTCGAAGTACGCGAAGGTATTTCCAAACAGCGATTCCGTCGCGATTGTCGGTTTGACGTCGTTCGGGAACACCGTCCAGCCGAGCGATTCGACCGTTTGAATTGCGTCGCTCGGCGGGATTGGCACCCACACGCGCAGGCGTTTCGTGTTCTGCGGGGCCGTCACCACGACGCGAAAATCGACATCGTAAGTAACCGGCTGCGACCGCGTCCCCGCGTACGGCTGATCGACGCGGATATCCGACGCACCAACGAGAATCAGCGAGCAAAACAACGGGAACATGAGGGCGTCTCAGTGGTGGGCGGAAAGAAATATTAATAGTCTTCGGTCGGCAGGTCGCCACCGTCGGCGCTCATCAGCGCACGGAACGTCGCGCCGCCGAGGCTGTCGCGCAGGAACTTTACGCTACCGTCGGCCATCACGACGTTGGCCCCGCCGGTGTGGAAACTGAACGTCTCCTCGTTCGGCCCGCAGTTCAATGTCGTCCAGAGACAACCCGCAGGGCCACCCGTCGGCGTGGCGTTATTGTTGATGAGTTGGTCGACGTTGTAGGCATTATCCGCTTCGGCCCAACGCCAGAATGCACGGTCGGTACTGGTCGGTGTCGGCGTCTCGGCACTTGCGTAAATGTCGTTCGTCAGCGGCGAACGCGGCATCCGGTCGCTGCGGCCGCCCATCTCCGCAATCGCGATTGTGTTACTTGAACCATCGGTGATCGTCACGATCGTTTTCTTCTGCGAGCCATTCAAAACGCAAATCAGGCGCGGGCCGTTTGTGCTCAGCGCCGTCGGCGTGGTGGTGAGGAGTGCATTGCGTGGCGTGAGCGCATTCACGACGACCGTCACCGGTGCGCTATAGTCGGTGTAGGCAAAACCTTGGGTATCGACGGTGCCACTCCGGTTCGGCGTCGACGGGCAAAGGAACGTCTTGATCGTCGTCTTCGAAGCGAGGATGTTGTTCGGTTCGAGTGGGTCGTTGTAGCGCCGGTTCAGGTTGAACAAGCGGTAGACGTTATCTTGCTCGATGTACGGCAACAGCTTCGTTTGCAGCGAATGGGCGGCCCCCGCCGTCGTGTTCCACGTCGTGCTATCGTCGATACCTGCTTCGGTAAGGAACACGTTCGCGGTGCCCGCCGCATTCCGAGATTGCGTCGCCGTCGGCAGCCGACCGAACGAACTTTCGTAGTTGTGAAGCGCCAGCCCCATCTGTTTCAGGTTGTTCTGGCAAGTGCTCCGTGCCGCCGCCTCGCGGACCTTTTGCACCGCAGGCAACAGCAGACCGATGAGAATCGCAATGATCGCGATCACCACGAGCAATTCAATAAGCGTAAACGCAGAGCGATACGTTCGCATAGGAGTCTCTTAGGAAATAGTGCAAGGAAACGAAACGAAAACGCACGGTGGTGTGTGTTGCAGACGTTGGAAATCGCGAAGGGTGGAGGATTCGCCGAATTCGTTACGGTCACGCCGTCACACGGGGTGACGCATTCACCCAAAACCCGTCGCGATTGGGCGACGGCATCCATCAGAATTGGCCGAGAAAAATTTCATTACGATATGATAGGCACGCGTTGAGTGATCCTT
>JANXNT010000837.1 GCA_025353985.1 Limnoglobus sp. | reverse complement strand
TTCGGCTCGATGGGTAGAATCTCAAAGTCGTTGCCAGCGATGCCGCGTCGAATGAAGTCGTCGAATGTGGCAAACAGATCGAGTTTCTTGTGGCTGACCTTGATCGCGATCTCCCAATAGCTTGCCGGGCCGATGAGAATGTCGTTCGACGGGTCTTCGATGAGTGTTTTTGCTTTAGAAGAGAGTTGGGCATCGTTCAGCACGAACCACAAAAACGCATGCGTATCGAGTAACAACCTCACGGCATGTACTCCGCGAAATCTTTTAGGTGTTTGTCGTCGTCTGAGATGATCACAAGCATCCCCTGGCAATTCCCCGCTCGCCGAGATTTGCGGATTGGAACTTCCCCCGTCAGCCGCGCGATGGGTTTGTCGCCCCGTGTGATGACGAGTTCCTCACCGGGGGCCAGCGCGTCGATGATTTGCGGGAGTCGCGATTGCACTTCGTCGATCGTCAGCGTTGGCATGATTTTCCCTCCACTCGGAGTAATGCCCACCGCGGTTCGCGATGGGCATTCGGCAGAGACTTAGATGGCTTCGAGGATCTCGAAGCCTTTGCGATACTCGCGGAACAACATTGCGTTGGCCTTCGCGTTGTTGCCGAGGAAGGTTTCGGTCTTCGGGTCGATGGCCAGTTTTTGCCCGATGCGACCGACGGCGGTCGTAAGGTCTATCTTGTTGTCTTTCAGATGCTGTTGCATCCGAACCGCGGCTTCGGTCGCGTCTTTGCAGTCGGTGAATGCAGTCACATCTTTATCGAACGTCGCTTCGGTACCGAGGCGATAGCTGATGTTCCCCAAGTGGCAAAGTGCACTCGACAGGTGGCCTTCGAGGATGTCGGCATTCAGGTCGGTGATCTTGCGGCTACGCACGCCTTTCACGAAGTTCGCGAAGTGCGAGTCTTCGCCGCCGCCCTTGAACTCTTGCAGTTTCTTGCCATCCGGTGAGTAGGCGGTGCCACTGGCGTAATTCGGGCAAACGACATAACCTTCGGAACCGAAGAAGATGTTCCCGACCATCGCACCCTTGTATGCATCGGACTTGTGGCCGCGCACTTCGAAGATCAGTTGCGCATCGTCGTAATCGAACAGGCTGAGTTGCGTGTTCGCGGTCTCGCCGTCGTCGACGTAGCCGAACCGCCCGCCGACGCTGACGACGGACTTCGGCAGTTCCATCTTTCCGAGGCCCCAACGGGCCTTGTCCATCTCGTGGATACCCTGGTTGCCGAGGTCGCCGTTGCCGTACGCCCACGTCCAGTGCCAGTCGTAGTGTAGTTTGCTTCGCATGAGCGGCAGTTTCGGGGCCGGCCCGCACCACAGATCGTAATCGAGGCCCTTCGGGATCGGCTGCTCGCCACTGACTTTGCCGATGCTCGGGCGCGACTTGTAGCAGGTGCCGTATGCCAGCGAGACTTTGCCGATCTTCCCCGCGTGAATGTATGCCTGGGCGTCACGCATTCCCGTGGTGCTGCGGCTCTGCGTGCCGGTCTGGCAGATCTTCCCGTACTTACGGGCGGCCTCGACGACGAGCCGCCCTTCGCGGACGTTGTGGCTAACGGGTTTCTCGACGTAGACATCTTTCCCGGCCCGCATCGCCCAGACGGCGGCGAGCGAATGCCAGTGGTTCGGTGTGGCGATCGCGATGATGTCGATCGACTTGTCTTCGAGGACTTTGCGAATGTCCTTCTCGTACTTCGGGGCTTCGCCGCGATTCTTAGTAATGGCCTTCATCGCGCCACCGATCACCGATTCATCGCAATCGCAGACGGTGGCGATCTCGCAGTTGTTGACGCCGTTGAAGCCGCCGACGTGGCTCATGCCGCGGCCCTTGACGCCGACGACGGCCACGCGAAGTCGCTCGTTAGCCGATCCCTTCTTCGTGGACGTTTCCGGTGCGGCGGTGGCAACGGTGCCCGCTGCCAGTCCGGCCGACAATAGAGCGGTACGCTGTAGAAACTCGCGACGTTGGAACGGACTCATGACGGGAACTCCAGAGAATGGGAGGCGACGAAGCGGTGTGACTCGCTCACTGTAATCGAAAGCGAGATCGGTCGTCAATTATCGATTCAGAGAATTGCGCGGAATAACTCGATGCACTCATTCCGTTGGCGGGGTGAAGTCGGCGAGGAATAACTGTGTGGGCGAGCGGCCATCGCGGTTAGAGGTCCACATGAGTTTCGTAAAATCGGGGCTGAACACGGGCAGCACATCTTGCCCTGGTGCGTGCGTGATTCGCGTCGTTTTGCCAGTCTCGATGTTCATCCAGTACAGGTCGTAGTTGGGCCGTTTGGTTTCCTCGGAATGGTCGGCAGCGGTGTAAATGATGTGCTTGCCGTCCTTGTACCAGTACGGTGCCCAATATACCCATTTCTCGTTGGTCGTGAGTGCCTTCTCGCCAGTGCCGTCGGCGTTGATGACGTACAGTTGCAGCCGGTCTTTCTCCTTGCGGTCCGCACGGAAGATGACCTTCTTGGCGTCCGGGCTGAAGAACGGACCGCCGTTGTAGCAGTTCGGAACGTTCGTCAGTTGACGCGAATCTGTGCCGTCCGCGTTCATGATGAATAACTGCACGTTACCCGCGTTGCCCGAACTGTAAACGATCTGCGTGCCGTCGGCGGAGTAACTTCCCTCAGCACAATACGCCTTCGCGTCGGGTGTCAGGCACTTCAGGTTTTCGCCATCGAGATCGGCTTCGTAAATTTTCATGAACTTGTCGAAGTCCCACGAATAACGGCGACGAAGCCCTTTCTTGGCATCCTCTTCGCGTTGAACGTACTCGGCCTTCTGATGCTCTTTCACTTCGGGGTCGGTATGGCTGCTCGCGAAAATCAACCGCTTGCCATCGGGTCGAAAGAACGCGCACGTTGTCCGCCCCGCACCGGGGCTGATTCGCTGAAACTTGCCCGTTTCGAGGTCTTGCGTGAAGATCTGATAGAACGGGTTGCCCGTGCCTTTCTCCTCGGCCTGGTAAATGATCTTCTTGCCGTCGGGTGCGAAGTACCCCTC
>JANXNT010000798.1 GCA_025353985.1 Limnoglobus sp. | reverse complement strand
CCGAATGTGCCAACGTACTGGCCGTCAATTTTCGCCAGGAATGACTGCGAGCAATCTTCGATAACGGGGATGCCGTGACGGTTCGCGACGGCCATGATGCCCGGCATATCGCACGGGTTGCCGAAGAGGTGCGTCGCGATAATCGCCTTGGTTTTCGGGCTAATTGCGGCTTCGATCGACTCCGGCGTGACGTTGCAAGTCTTCGGGTCGACGTCGGCGAAGACGGGTATCGCACCTTGATACAGGATCGGTGCGAGTGCCCCCATATCGGTGATCGACGTGGTGACGATCTCGTCGCCCGCATCGGGGTCGACGGCGGCAATCGCGGCGTGAATCGCCATTGAGCCGGAACTCGCGGCATAGCCGAATGCGGCACCGAGCTTCGCGGCAAATTCGGTTTCGAGCGTGCGAACGAATTGGCCTTTGGTGCTCGTCAGCGTGCCGGTGGCAATCGCCTCGGTGACGGCCTGAATCTCTTCCGCCCCAAGGGTTCGCCCCGTCGCATCCTGGTCGGATGGCAGCGGCAATGGTGGGCGCGTTCGTAAGCTCATCGGTGGGCAACCTTCGATTGGAATGGGTAGTTACTTCGGCACGGTCGCGGTGCTTGTCGGTTTGCCGAGCGCCGCGTGGCACGTCGTTGTGGTCGCGGTATCGAACAACAGGCCGAGCGTGCGGTTTCGCTCTTCGGCGTTGTGTCGCGGGTCGTGTGCGGCCAACCGCGTGAAGGTAAAGCGGGCCATCATTCGCAGGTGGCCGAAGATCGTGCGTACGGTTTTCATTTTGGATCGCCCGAGCATACGGACTTCCAGCGTCGTCGGGTGTTCCACTACCCGTCCGCCACGCTGATCGAGATGGCCGAGTAACTCGACCACCCCCAAAAAGTTTCCCGAACGCAGCGCGATATCCTTCACGGCCGACCGCCGGTAAACACGGAAACAACTCGTGTACGTTTGCAGCTGATTGTGCATCACATAGCGATACATTCGCGATGCGGACTTCGACAGAAACAACCGCCAGCGTGGCACGTTTCGCACGTGGCCATCGGCGTGATACGGCGACGCAGTCACCATGTCGACGTTGCCGACCAGCTTCGGAATCATGTTCAAGAGTTCGAGCGGATCGTACGAACAATCGGCGTCGATCGAGCAGACGATTTCCGTGTCGGCGGCGCGGATGCCCGTCATGATCGCGGCAGCCACACCGCGATTGACTTCGTGCGAAAGGATCTTCACATCGGACGATTGGCTGAACGACGCGACGAGCTTTTCGCGGGTCTGATCTTTGCTCCCATCATCCACGAGCAGGAACCGTAAGTCGTACCGTTCGGCAAACGCATCGCGAACGTTTTTGAGTACGTTCGCCATATACGGCACGAGTTTTTCTTCGTTGTAAACCGGCACGACGATCGACACGGGCGGGCGGATTCCCATCTTCGCATACGCCTCCGTTTTGCGGAACGAGGGCGGCGGCGTTTCGACGTCGGAGAGCGGCCGATACACGTGGGGCGTCGCGACTCCAAGATACTCCGCAGCCGACGAAAATTGATACTTTTCCAAATACTCGCCAAGGCGTTCTTCCATCAAGTCGATGTTGCGATATTGGCGAATCTTCGTCATCCAGCCCGCCGTGCTAATACGCGGTTGCTCGCGGTCGAGTTCCCACGTGTGAAAGTACATCACCAGCGGCGCGGTCGCTTTTTCGTCCCATCGCTGAATCGCGCGACGCATGAAGCCATCGGGTAGCTGACGGATCCAGTTGCCGCCGCCGATTGGCAGATCGAAACCGGCGCATCGCATACTCGAAATCGGCAAGACCGTAATCGTGCCTTTCGCGGTCGGCTGGATGTGCGAAAACCGACGCCACGACTCGCCCGAGAAGCGGCGAAACATCGGCCCGACGCTGGAATCGTAGGAGTAGCCTTCTGCGGACAGGACATCCAACGCCCACATATCTTGTGGGCGGAACCAACCGTCGGCGGTGCGGAACCCGACGACTTTCTTCTCGCTGGCGCGTTCGATTGCGGCCTTCGCCCGATGCAGATCGTCGCGGAATTCTTCGGGCGATAGATCGCGAATGTTGCGGTGGAAGTATCCGCGGCTCGCAACCTCATGGCCGCGATCCGCGATGCGCTTCACGAGCTCCGGGTAATGATCCGCCACCCAGCCGAGTACGAAAAATGTCGCCTTGGTATTATGGCGGTCCAATAATTCGAGTGTCTTGTCCGTATGATGTTCGAGCCGCGATTCGAAGCGATACCACTGGCCCTTTTGTACGTACTTATTGAACGCGCCAACCTGGAAGTAATCTTCGAGGTTGACGGTTAATATGTGCCGACGTGTACTGTTTCGAACGGGCAACATAGGGCGTGGCGTCCGACGCGAGTTCCAACAGGGCAGGGGCGAGCAATCGTACGTTCCGGTTACGCCGTGGCGACGGTCTACTCGATGTTTATGTTACGTCACGATTGTGAGAGTTGCAACTTTTAGACCAGATCGCAGTACGGGAGGGTTTAGGGGTGGAAATCGGTCGATCTTCAGGGTTTACGTCGCAATCTGAATCGGCAAAATCGGAAATGTCCGCGAAAAGTCGCTCGAAATCGTTCGTGAAGTGTCACGTGAAATCATACAGAGCGTTTCGAAACGGAAACTATTGTTCTGCAATAATCATCGATCCCACGCAGTGAATGTAACGCGATGGATACTCGCGTTATCACATGGTAACTTCGTGTAATCCTTCTCATCACTCTTTCACATCGTGGGGTGGACTCGCAAACTTGTAGAATGAATGCCAGGAGAGGCACATGGCGACGATCGTTCAAGCCGTTCGGATGGCGTTGCACTATGGCGAGACGCACCTCGGCGTGACCGATATTTTCGGCGAGGATGTCGGCCCGCCACTCGGGGGCGTGTTCACCGCCACGCAGGGTCTGCGTACTGCGTGGAACTCGCCGCTCGACGAGCGTGGCATCGTTGGTACCGCGATGGGGATTGCGTATGCCGGTGGGCGGCCCGTTTGCGAAATCCAGTTCTGTGACTACGCCTTTAACACGTTCGATTTGTTGAAGATTGCGGGTAACCAACGCTGGGCGTCGGCGGGCAATTTCGAGATGCCGATCGTGCTGATGACCCCATCCGGCTCGGGCATTCGCGGCAGCCTGTATCACTCGCACAGTTTCGAAAGTTGGGCGTCGCGGCTTGCCGGGTGGAAGATCGTCATGCCGTCGAATGCGCTCGATGCCTACGGCCTCATGCTCTCGGCGATCGTCGATCCCAACCCCGTAATGGTGCTGTTACCGAAGGCACTTCTGCGCGTGAAAGGCGACGTGCTGTTACCCGGAGAACCGGCGGATGCCGAGGAACTTTCGCGAATGATCGATGCGCCCGTGGGGGATCGTTCGACGTGGCAGCCGCAGTGGCCCGAACTCAAAGAGCATTTCGTTTCGATCGGCGAAGGCACGCTCGTTCGCGAAGGATCGGCGGCCACCGTCGTCAGTTATGGCCGTACGTTACCGCTCTGCGTGCAAGCCGCCGACGAACTGAAAGCGGCACACGGTTTCCACTTCGATGTCATCGATTTACGCAGCATTTTCCCATACGACTGGCCGATGATTTCCCGCAGCCTCACCAAAACCGGCCGCCTGTTGATCGTCAACGAAGACACCGAAGTGACGAATTTCGGCGAACACTTGTTACGACGCGCAATCGACGACCACTTCTACGATTTGCTCGCAAATCCGCGGCTACTCATGGGCAAACATCTACCAGGCATCGGCCTGAACCAAGTCTACGAAACGAACAGCGTACCGCAACTGAGCGACATCCAAACCTCCATGCGCAACCTCGCCGAAGAGCGCGTGTGATTTTCGGGTCTAACCCTGCCGCAGTTCTGCCAGGTTCGCTTCCATCGCGCGGATTTGGCTTTCCGTGTCGGCGGCCTGATTCTTCTGGATTGTCAGCACTTCGGGTGGCGCGTTCTTCACGAAACTCTCGTTGCTCAGCTTCGCCAGCGTGCCGCTGAGCGATTTTTGCTTCTCCGCGATCTGCTTTTCGAGTCGTTTGATCTCGGCGACGGCATCGATCAAGCCGACGAGCGAGACGTACGCCTCGAATTGATTGGTGACGAAACTGCCTGCCTGTTTCGGCTTCTCGATCGTCGGCCCGCACGTCAGCGAGTTCAACTGCCCGAGCGATTTCACGAACGCACTCATTGCGTTCAAGTCGTTGGCCACCGGTTCCGCACAACGCACGACGACATCAAGCGTCGCCTTGTCGATCTGGTAGCGGTTGCGAAGCTCGCGGATACCGCGAACGAGATCTTGCATCATCGCGATGCTCGTCTCGGTACTCGCGTCTATCAGCGTTGCCGGGTAGTTCGGCCACGCCGCAATGCACACGCTTTCCTCGGCAACCGTCGGCAACGGGAACCCGCGTTCCGGTGCGGCCTGCCCGAGGTACTCCCACAGCGATTCCGCCAGGAATGGCATCACCGGGTGAACCAGCCGCAAGATGCCATCGAGCACGCCGACCAGTACCCGCTGGCAGACCGGATCGCTCCGGCGCGACTTGCTCATTTCGATGTACCAGTCGCAGAATTCGCTCCATGCGAACTCGTAAACCAGCTTCGCCACGTCGGCAAACTTGTATGCTTCGAGCGCCGCCGT
Source organism: Limnoglobus sp. (assembly GCA_025353985.1). GTDB lineage: Bacteria > Planctomycetota > Planctomycetia > Gemmatales > Gemmataceae > Limnoglobus. The sequence continues at coordinate 10,930 of JANXNT010000798.1, read as the reverse complement.
CACCGCGTTGGCCGTCGTCGCCAGCCGTGAGACGATCCAGCGATCTTCGATCGTCATTGTCGCCGGATCGATCGCCCCCGGCGTGTAACCTTCGAGGTTCATTAAAATAAATCGCGTCGCGTTCCAGAGTTTATTCGCGAAGTTTCGACCGAGGTCGAAGCGGTCCGAGGCTTGCTTCGCGGTCTTCAACTCGGGGTCTTCGCTCGTCCACGGGCCACCGGGGCGGAACGGGACTTTGCACGCGGGGCACACGAGTTTCTTCGTGCGGCCACGCAGGTGTTCGGGCTTCGTCGATACCAGCGTATCGCAACTCGGACAGACGTTGAACACCGGCATTCGGCTGTCTTGCGTGTCGCCCGCAATCGCCAGCATTTGATAGCGCAGCGAGTCCGCACCGTAGCGTTCGATGATGTCGAGCGGATCGATGCCGTTGCCCGTCGTTTTGCTCATGCGCTCGCCGAACGCATCTTGCAATTGCGGGTGAATGTACACATCCGCGAACGGCACTTCGCCCGTGTTGTAGAGGCCCGTAATCACCATCCGCGCGACCCACAAAGAGATAATATCCCGCGACGTGACGAGCGTATTCGTCGGGTAATATCGCTCCAGATCCGGCGTCTTCTCGGGCCAGCCCAGCGTGCTGTGCGGCCAGAGCGCGGAGGAGAACCAGGTGTCGAGGACATCGGGGTCTTGGGTGAAACCAAGGGCTACAACTTCTCTCTCAACATCTGCTGAATTCGGTGCGATGCAGACCAAAAATGTGAACTTTGGCGCATCGTCTAAGGAGCTTTGTTTTATCTCAATCTTGTTGCTATATTTTTTCTGTAGTTCTTTGAGATCGTAGTTGACGTTATTGACTTCAAACCCTTCTCCTTCAAGTTTCCACACCGGGATGCGGTGCCCCCACCACAACTGGCGGCTCACGCACCAGTCTCGCTTCTCGCCGAGCCAGTCGAGGTACGTCTTTGCATAGCGCTCCGGGAAGAACTTCACGCGCCCACTCGTCACGGCATCAATCGCCGACTGTGCCAGACCCGATTTGCCGTTGACGGGGTCGGACATTTTCACGAACCACTGATCGCTGAGGTACGGTTCGATCGGCGTCTTGCTGCGGTCGCTGTAGGGGAGCGGAATGTCGCGGTCTTGCTTGTCGATGAACAGGCCGAGTTCTTCCATCTTCGCAGTCACGGCGGCGCGCGCCTTCGTGCGGTCGAGGCCCGAGTATTCGCCGAACCCGGCGGCGATCGTGCCATCAGGGTTCAGGATGTTGATGATGGCAATCTGTGGGTTGCGTTGCCAGCAGGCGTAGTCGTTCGGGTCGTGCGCGGGCGTCACCTTCACGCAACCGGTGCCGAGTTTGGGGTCGGCGAGCAGGCCATCGGCAATGATAGGGATTGGACGACTCGTGTGCGGTTGTTGTGCATCCCTTCCGACAAGGTGTTTGTATCTCTCATCATCAGGATGAACGCACAGTGCAGTATCTCCCAACATTGTTTCTGGCCGTGTTGTACTAAAAGTGATGAATTCTTGAGTTGGCCAGTTAGTTTTCTCATCAAGAATTGGGTACTTGAACGTCCAGAAGCCGCCCTTCGTCGTCTCGGTATACGTCTCGTCGTCGGCCACCGACGTTTGCAGTTGCGTGTCCCAATTCACGAGGCGTTTGCCGCGATAGATGTAGCCATCGCGGAACATGTTGAAGAACGTTTCGCGTACCGCATTCGCGCAGGTTTCATCGAGTGTGAAGCGCGTACGAGACCAGTCGCACGACGCCCCGATCTGCTTCAGTTGGCCGAGGATGCGCGTCTCGTACTTGTCCTTCCACTCCCAGATTTTCGCGACGAGTGCTTCGCGGCCGAGGTCGTGGCGCGTCTTCTTTTCGGTCTGCATCAGCAGGCGTTCGACCACCGCTTGCGTGGCGATGCCCGCGTGATCGGTGCCGGGCATCCAGAGCGTGTTGCGGCCCTGCATCCGTCGCCAACGCACGAGGACATCTTGCAGCGTGATGTTCAGCGCGTGCCCCATGTGCAGCGCACCCGTCACGTTCGGTGGCGGAATCACAATCGCGTACGGCTCGCCCCCCTTCGCCGGGTCGGCTCGGAAATATCCGCTCTCATCCCAGAACGCCAGCCACTTCTGCTGCGATTCTTTCGGGTCGTACGACTTCGGCAATTCGATTGGCATGGCAGATCGTCGGTCCGTTCGATGGTGTGGTCGTTATTTCTGAGTATCCAGACGCGCCTTTAATTCCGCAAGTTCGCTGGCGAGCAAGTCCGCTCGCTGCGCCCCCGCATCGGCTCGCTGCTTCTCCGTATCGGCTCGCTGCTTCTCCGTATCAGCTCGCTGTGCTTCTGCATCGGCTCGCTGCGTTTCTACGATGACTTTTGCGTTTAAATTATCGATCATCAAACCGGCCTCGCGTGAGTCGGGGATCGTTTTACCATCTTCGTCGGCGATGATCAGACGATCGTCTTCCCAACGAAAAAACAGCCCGACGCGAGCTAAGATGATCCCCAACTGTGGGTCGCGACGCATCGGCTGGTACGACTCGTCCACCAGTCGGTACCCGTTGACGTTGATTTCGTCGTTCGGTTCGGCGACATCGATAATGATGTAGTACGGGATGCCAACGAGGGCGTACTCGACGAACTTCTTCCCCAAATCGATCTTCCGCGTGCTTTCGGATGTCACCTCGAAAACCGCAAGAACCCTCGAGTTAGTATCCCGGACGGGGAGCGTTCCTACGTCATTCCAATCGGCAGTGAATCGGTCGAACAAAACTGCGTCTGGCCCGTGAGGTAGAATTCCGGGAACTTGCCAATCGATCCGATGATCGGTGAAGACGCGACCTTCGGGCAGATTCCTGTAGCTCATCCGTAGGGCATGGACGAGATAGTGCAGTGCGCGTTGATGCGGATCGACGAGCATGAACCGATCCTCCTCTTGCGGGTGGAGGAAGTCTTCCTCGGTGAGTGGAATCGGTTCCGAAACGAGTTCGCCGTTCGCATCGGTAAACGTGCGTAGCCGGTACCCGATGTGGAAGGGGTCTTCCGCAGGTTTCACATCCACTGGCGTTTCTAATGTTGCTGTCGTCATCATTGGCCTGCATGTGTCGGTTCGGTTATCGGTTCTTTATACGCGATGGCATCGTCCACACGACTATCCGCTCCGATTAGCTGTGTCCGTTGTTCTTCGACGGCGGATTCGCAATTTGCGCGCGTAACTCCGCAATTTCCTTCGCCTGTGCTTTAGTTAGCTCCTTCTCCGTCACCAGTGCGTTCTCCGCCCACTTGGCGCGAGCTTCGGCTTTCTCGACTAATACGAGGAAATCGCGCACGCTTTGCTCTAATTCCAATCGATCCGGGATTTTCTTCCGGTTCCCATCCTGACAGATCACGCGCAAGCCTTCGGGATGGAACCAGAGTTTCACCGAAGGAATCCAAACGGCACCATCTTCCTCGTTGGGCAACCGGACGTACCCCTCGGCGGTCGCGCGATAGCCGACGACCGTCATCAACATCTCGTCTTCGATGTCCTGCACATCCGCGATCAGGTAGTACGGTATGCCCGCCGCATGGTACTCGATGATTTTTTCGTTGATGTCGGTTTCGCGGGTACTCGGCGAGGTCACTTCGACCACGAGGAGCGGGCGAGCATTCATCTCGCGCATCAGGAATGTACCGCGAAGCGGGTTCCACCCACCGGCGTAATTCTCGATCGCCGTCAGGTCGGGGCCATGCGGGAGAATGCCCGGTACTTGCCAGTCGATCCGATGGTCGAAGAACACTTTGGCATCGGGACGTTCGGACAGTGCGCTTTCGAGTGCCGCCTGAAGGTAAAGGCAATTTCTCGCGTGGTTCTCATTCGTCACGATGAAATCTCCTTCCTCCGGGTGCAGGACATCCCACCGCGTCAACGGGACTTGTTCCAATCGCGTTTCGCCGTTCGACAGCGTGCTGCGAACGTACCGCCAGCCGTAGAAAAACGGATCCTTCGGCGGTTTCACCAGTCGTGCGGGCCGTGCGAGTTCAGCAGTTGTCATGGGTCTTCCTCGGATCCAGATCGGTTCACCGCCCGTCACGCCGGCTCTTCGTCCTTGAACAATTTATACTCGATGGCATCGACCAGCGCCAACCACGAGGCTTCGATGAGGTTCTCGCTGACGCCGACGGTGCCCCACGTCGAGCGGTGATCGCGCGATTCGATAATCACCCGGACGCGGGCCGCCGTGCCTTCTTTCGGGTTCACGACGCGCACCTTGTAATCGACCAACAGCATTTCGTCGAGCCGTGGATAATACGCAACGAGCGCCTTGCGTAGTGCTGCATCGAGCGCGTTTACGGGGCCATCGCCTTCGCTCACGGTGTGTTCGATCGAACCCGCGAGCCGGAGTTTCACCGTGGCTTCGGTGACCGGCGCACCCGATGCGCCTTGTTCGATGTTCACCCGATACGCGAGCCGGTCGAACCACGGCTTATAGGTGCCGACGACTTTCTTGACGATGATGTCGAACGACCCCTCGGCGGCCTCGAATTCGTACCCCGCGTTCTCCAGATCTTGCACGCGATTCAGAATCGCCGACATCGTCGCTTTGTCGTGATTGATCTGATACTTCTGCGTTTTGCTCAGGATCGTCGACTGACCCGAAAGCTCGCTGACGAGGACGCGGCGTTCGTTGCCGACGATCGCCGGGTCGATGTGCTCGTAGCTCGATGGGTTCTTCGCCACCGCGTGCGTGTGCATTCCGCCTTTGTGCGCGAACGCGCTCTGCCCCACGAACGGCTGGTTGTTGCGGAAGTTCATGTTCGCGAGTTCGTAGGCATAGCGCGACACTTCGGTGAGGCGGCGAAGGCTGTCCGGCGTCAGCAGTTCGTAACCGTACTTCAACGTGAGGTTTGCGGCGGTGGTGATGAGGTCGGCGTTGCCGCACCGCTCGCCGAAGCCGTTGAGCGTGCCTTGCACCTGCGTGGCACCGGCCCGCACCCCGGCAAGCGTGTTTGCCACCGCGAGTTCGCAGTCGTTATGACAGTGAATCCCCACCTGCACCTTCACCGCTTTGCACACGACCGCAACGACTTCGGCGATGAACTCGGGCATCGTGCCACCGTTCGTATCGCACAAAATGAGGCACGTCGCCCCGCCCGTTTCGGCGGCCTGAAGCGTCTGCAATGCATACTTGGGGTTCGCCCGGTAGCCGTCGAAAAAATGTTCGGCATCGTAGAAAACTTCCGGCCCCTGCGAACGACAAAACGCGATCGAGTCGCCGATCATTTTCAGGTTTTCTTCGAGCGTCGCATTCAGAATCTCCGTCACTTGGAAATCCCACGTCTTGCCGACGATCGTCACGACCGGTGTCTGACCTTCGAGCAATGCCCGCAGTCCGCCATCGGCTTCGGGTGCGATGTTTTTGCGGCGCGTCATGCCGAACGCGACGACCTTCGCATGTTTCAGCTTCAGTTCGTGTACGGCCCGGAAATACTCGGCATCTTTCGGGTTCGACAGCGGGTAGCCGCCCTCGATGAAATCGACGCCGATGTCGTCGAGCCGCTTCGTTAGTAACAGCTTGTCTTGTAATGAAAAATTCACGCCTTCGCCTTGGCTGCCGTCGCGAAGGGTCGTGTCGTAGATTGCGATGCGCGTCACGTTCTGCTCCCGTGTATCAATGAAAAAACCCGAAGCATATACTGCTCCGGGGGATTGCGTTCGGTGTCCAAACCCGCCCCAGAGGTCATCCCGTACCGACGACGACGCGCACTTCCTGCGCGCTGGCAATCGCTACCGAGACAATCATAATGGGTGACAGATGAAGCACAGCAGAGGCTCTCAGGGATTGTGTCTTAATAGAAATTACTCTTAGGTTCGCACAAAGTCAACGCGCATCGCGTTCGCGGTCAATCGAGCAGAATGGCGATCGACTTGTTGGCCACGTCAATTTTGAACTTCAGAGTCGAAGTGGCGACGCTCCGATATTTCACGGGCGTCCGCCGTTCTGGTTGATCTTCGGCGTCCGCCCGAAGAATTCGTGGAATCGCTAGATAGGGAGTCGTGGTGAGTCTTCGAAACACGACGTTTCCTGCGCACGGAATGAACGAATTGTGCCGTTCGGGTGCTGCCAAACCGGCTCGCTTCGTCGTATGCCGCAAACTGTCCCAACGGCACATGGAATGTGCCTACCACTTGAACCGTGCCAAAAAACCGCACTTTCCGCCGTGGAATACGATACTCTGACTGGCAGAGTGGCTCGATTGTGGGAGGCGTGTGTGGAACTCAAACTGATTGTGACGTCGGGGCCGCATCAGGGCCGGGAGTTTACTTTCGACGGGCACGATACGTTCCTCGTCGGGCGTGTCGACGATGCGCACTTGCAATTGTCGTACGACGATCCGTACTTTTCGCGGCGTCAATTCGTCGTCGAAATCAACCCGCCACGCTGTCGCGTTCTCGACCTGAAAAGCCGCAACGGCACTTCTGTTAATGGCACACGCATCGAAACCGCCGACATCGTGGACGGCGACGAAATTTCGGCGGGGCACACTACGTTCAAAGTGTCGGTTGTTCTGCCGACCCTACTCGATCAAGTGACACTCGATCTGCCGCAACCGAATCGGGATGTGACCGTCGACTACGAGCGATCCCACGCTCCGCCCCACACGCTGGTCTACGATGCCACGGAGGAATTCGCGCCGCCTGGCTACGAGATCGGTGGCGAACTCGGACGCGGTGGCATGGGCGTCGTGTACCGTGCGACGCGGCTCGCGGATGGCGTCGATGTCGCGATCAAAACGATCACGTCCGCGATAGGCACCGTTCGCAAGCACACCGAGCGTTTTGTTCGCGAATGCAAAATCCTTCGCGAGTTGCAGCATTCGAACATCGTCGGCTTTCACGATGTGAGCGAATCGAACGGGACGATCTTTCTGGTGATGGAATTGGTACTCGGGCCAGACGCGCGGAAGGTGCTGAACGAACGCGGGCCGTTGGATGTGAAGACAGCCGTAAGGTTGATTTGCCAGATGCTTGGTGGACTTGCGCATGCCCATTCGAAAGGCTTCGTCCATCGCGATATCAAGCCGGCGAACATCCTGATCGCCAGCCCAGCCGGTGGCAAACGCACCGCGAAACTCGCCGATTTCGGGTTGGCCCGCGTTTATGAAACGTCGCAACTGAGCGGGTTAACGATGCAGGGCGATATCGGCGGAACGCCTGCGTACATGGCCCCTGAGCAAGTGACGCACTACCGCGACGCCAAGCCCGCCGCCGACCAATACTCCGCCGCCGCCACGCTGTATTCGCTACTCACAAAGCAATACGCGCACGACTTGCCAAAGGCAGTCCCCGCACAACTCGTGCAGATCGCTACCGAAAACCCCGTCCCGATCCGCGACCGTCGCTCCGACATCCCTGCCGGCCTCGCCGAAGCGATCCACAAAGCCCTGGCCCGCGAACCGAAACACCGATTTCAGGACGTACTGGCATTCCGCGCGGCACTGCTCGAGTATGCGTGAAATCGCTGTTTGATGGTCTATTTCGGATCACAAATAGCGCTACTCCCTCGCTAGCGCTTCGGGCTAACGGGAATTGTTAGCCCTAAGCGCTAATTTTGAAGTTGCGCTATCATCGGTTTCGGAGACGATGCAATCTCATTTGCTTGGTTTATAAGCACCCAGGGGTACGACGTAAGAAGTCTAACCCGTCTAACCCTAGGCTAAAAGATCGAACCCCGTTGGGGTAAATGCACAGCCAATTCTTACCCCAACGGGGTTCCATCTGACAGACCAGGGTTAGACGCTTCGTCGTACCCCTGGGCGTACCTGCAAACAGTGCAACTTCAAAAAGCGCTAGCGAGGGACATAATCCGCCACAACGTTCGTGGGTTCCCTCGTGCTTAATACGTGGCGCGACCGCCGCTGATGTCGAAGCAGAAGCCCGTGGTGAAACTGCATTCGCTGCTAGCGAGGAAGTGCGCGAGCGCGGCGACTTCGTCTGGTTTGCCGGTGCGACCGAGCGGGATTTTCGACAGCATCATGTTGATCTGCTCCGCGCTCAGCTGATCGAGGATCGGCGTTTGAATCACGGCGGGTGAGACGCTGTTCACGCAGATGTCGCCTTTGCCGACGAGTTCCTTCGAGAGCGATTTCGTCAGCGCAATAACAGCGGCTTTGCTGGCGGAGTATGGCCCCATCTTCGGGTTGCCTTCCTTACCGGCGATGCTGGCGATGTTGACGATGCGGCCGTATTTCTTCTCGATCATCCCCGGCAGCACGGCTTTGCAGCAGAGCACGAGGCCCGTCACGTTGATGTTCATGACGTACTCCCAATCTTCGCGAACGCTCTCCCAAATCGAGACATCGCGGCCCTTGCGGCTGGCGACGCCGGCGTTGTTCACGAGCACATCGACCGGGCCTGCGGCCTTGACGACTTCGCCAAAGACGCGCTCGAGATCGGCTTCCTTCGTGAGGTCGCCGATCATCGCTACGCCGCCGATGTCTTTGGCGACGCGGTTTGCGTTGTCTGCGGACATGTCGAACACGCCGACTTTCGCACCGGCGGCGGCCAGACGACGACAGATCGCCTCGCCGATGCCTTGCCCGCCCCCCGTTACCACCGCCACTTTGCCATCGAGCCGGAAGTGATTCGTCGCCGTCATCGGAAGTCCTCTTCGGTGAAATCGTCCCGTCGGCAGCGAATGAAATCCGTCTGGTTCGGGTCGTGCATTTCGTTACGATAATCGGATCGACCGCAACCGGCCAACTTCTATCTGCGAACACCGAACGTCTTTTCGGTGTCCAAAACGCCTTCGCACAATATCCTGAAAGCGACAAATCCTTCACGGCTCGGACGGCAGATCATGAAATCGAATCGCAGCATCGATGGCGAACACACCCTGGCGGTGTTCATCGATTTTGAAAATCTCGCACTCGGCTTCAACGGTCGCCGCGACAAGTTCGAGATCGGCAAAGTGCTCGAACGTCTCGTCGAAAAGGGCAAAATCGTCGTAAAGAAAGCCTATTCGGACTGGTCGCGGTTCGGGCAGTACACGGGGCCGCTCCACGAAGCCGCGATCGAACTCATCGAGATTCCTAAACGCAGCCAGACGGGGAAAAACTCGGCAGACATTCGCCTCGTCGTTGATGCGATCGATTTGGCGTACTCCAAAGACCACATCAATACCTTCGTTATCGTTTCGGGAGACAGCGATTTTTCGCCGCTCGTTTCGAAATTGAAGGAACTCGGCAAGCACGTCATCGGCCTCGGCCTGACGGGGGCGACGTCTGAGTTGCTACGCGATAATTGCGATGAGTTCATCTATTACGAAGACCTCGGCCGCGCCGCCGCCGCGACGCCAACGGTCAACGAGGAAATTCCCGAACAGAAGCGCAAGGTCTTCACGCTGTTGCTCGACTCGCTGTTAGCACTGCGGCGAGAGAACAAGGAAGTCATCTATTCGTCGATGGTCAAGGACACGATGAAGCGCAAGAAGCCATCGTTCAACGAAGGCTATCACGGCTACAACACGTTCAGCGAGTTGCTCGAAGATGCACAACGGCACGGCATCGTCGAGATCGAGAAGCACAAGAGTAGCGGCACTTACGTCGTCGTTCGGTTTGGCACCGAGCCGGAAAATCCCGTGATACGCAAAGCGGCCATCGAGGCCCCGCCACCGCCGCCCGTCGATAATCGCAATCGTGGTGGCCGCACGACGACGCCACGCCAGCAAACGAGTCGGCGCACGGATCCACCCGTAAACGGCGGCGTGGTCCGCCCGCCCGTGAAACCGCCCGCAATCGTGCCGTTGCCGGAGATCGCAGCCAGCAATGATCGCCCGTTGAACAACGACCGCCCGCCGTTGAATCGCCCGCTAAACAACGAGCGCCCGGCGAACGTCGATCGTCCGCCGAATCTCGATATGCCGCTCGGGAACGACCGTGCGTTGGGGCGAGCGTTGATGGACGATCTCCACGATGACGGCATCGACGATGTGCCATCGTATCGCCCCCGCAAGGCCGCACCCGCTGCCGTAAAAGCACCGGCACCGGCAGAAGCGCCGCCCGCGAACAAGCCCGCCGAACCCCGCCGCCGCGCACCGGCCGCCACACGACCCGCCGCTGCCGAAGCCCCGCCGGTGCAAGCGAAACCCGCCGCCGCCCCCGCCCGCCGACCCGCCGCTGCGGAACCCGCACCCGCGCAACCGGTGGCCGCACCCGTTCGCAAACGTGCGCCGGCCGCTTCCGTGCCACCGAAGCCGACGCCACCGCCTGCCGATCTCGACTTGGATAGCGGTTTCGGCGCAGGATTGGGTTTGTAATTCGGTGTCGAACATTTATCTCTCGTACACGTTTGAGGGTTGACCGTGCCCCTGCTGTTTGCCATCACGCTGTTCATCAGTGCCTCGTTGCTGTTCATGATTCAACCGATGGTGGGCCGGATGATTTTGCCGCTACTCGGCGGCAGTCCGGGTGCGTGGAACACGTGCATGGTGTTCTTCCAAGCGGTGCTGTTACTCGGGTATCTTTACGCACACAAACTCACCGCCGTGATGAGTCCCCGCCGGCAGGTGATGCTGCACACGGGCGTGCTGTTTGCCGCACTGCTCGTCCTCGGTGGCGCGTCGCTGCTCAGCTACAATCACTCGCCGATCCTCATTGTGAAATCGCTCGCCCCGCAAAGCACCTCGTTCCCAATGTTCGGAACACTCGCACTGCTGGCAGTCGCGATTGGCGTGCCGTTCTTTGCGGTGTCCACGAGTGCGCCACTGCTCCAACGCTGGTTCGCGTACACGGGGCACCCCGCATCGAAAGACCCGTATTTCCTCTATGCCGCAAGCAACGCCGGGAGTTTGATCTCGCTTCTCGGCTACCCGCTCGTCACCGAACCGAGCCTGCGTTTAGTCGAACAAGCATGGCTGTTCGCGGGTGGCTTCCTGTTACTTCTG
>JANXNT010000759.1 GCA_025353985.1 Limnoglobus sp. | reverse complement strand
AAAGTCGCGATCCCGCAATCGCTGCTCGCAGAGGGTGTCAACTGCGAGGCGTGCCACGGCAGTGCGGAGAAATGGCAAATTTCGCACGTGAGTTGGACGAAACCCGCCACTCGTGCTGCCGATTTCGCGAGCGGCGGAATGCTCGAATTGAACGACCTAGGCAACCGTGCGGTGGCTTGTGCGGGTTGCCACATCGGCGCACCCGCCGATGCGGAACATGGCTTTGCCGTACGCGATATGAATCACGATATGATCGCCGCCGGCCACCCACGATTGAAGTTCGATTACGCCGAGCGGTTGCAAAGACTCCCCACGCACTGGCACGAACGCGACCGCAGTTCCTTCCCCGGCACACCGCGCAACGACTATCTCCTCGAAGCGTGGTCTGTCGGTCACGCTGCCGTGTCCGAAGCGTGGTGTACGCTCTCCGCAGATCGCGAGGTTCGCAAGAATCCATGGCCCGAACTCTCCGAGTCCAACTGCACGCAGTGCCATCACGAACTCACATCGTCGGGCAAAAATTACCCCGAAACATGGGCACGCAACCGAAACGGCAAGACGCTACTGGAGTCCGCGCTGCCATGGACATCACGCGATCTCGTCGGCGAGCCAGATCGTAAAACGCGCCCAACAAACGTCTCAGCCACGATCATACAAAAGCTGCGAAAATACGAAGCGAAGGTGAATGCCAGCCCGCTCGACCGCGAAGACGCTGCGGCAATCGACGCATCCTTGCATTCCCTCGAAGCGGCATTGGGACTCGCAAAGCACGAAACCGTTTGGGACGTGAAACGGTTCGCAAGTGACACGAAGAATCGAATTCAGTCGCTGATCGCGTTGCTCGAAAACCGCAAATAACCGGCCTGTATCAGTCATCGCGTTTGTGTTGCGGTTTGTGGCGTCCGGTTTCGGAAGTTCAAAACTTTCGCTGTTGAACAGACACTGCTGGCGCTGGAAATTAAAAGCTCCCGATGTTCGCCCCAACATCACTGATCGACATCCTGCGAGTTTTGGTGACACCGTGTACTACCGCGTGGCCGTTCTATTCGTTGCCTTTGCAACCTCTGGCCTGTTCATAGCGCAAGCGACAAAATCCGCTGCCCGCGCACCCACTGCGGAATCCGCGCACGAACAGCCGTACGGCATGATCCAGCCGAACGGCGTGTACTCGGTGGCGACATCGTGTTCAGCCGCGAGTTGCCACGGCAGTGGCATCGTCAAGCAAGCCGGTGGCGAATACACGACGTGGATGGAAGGCGATCCGCACGCCAAGGCGTTCGGCGTCCTTTACAACGAAGTCTCCGAACGGATGATCAAAAATCTCGGCCGTAAACAACCCGCGTATCGCGATGCGAGTTGCCTGAAGTGCCACGGCGTCGACGAAGACAAGCAGTTCGATGGCGAGAAACTCGACGACCGCAACCACTCCGAAGCGGTCAGTTGCGATGCCTGCCACGGCCCGTCGAAGAACTGGATCGCCATCCATTATCAGCCGAGTTGGAAGGCGATGTCCGACAAGGAAAAATACGACCGCTACGGTTACGTGCCGTCGAAGGATCTCTCCGCGAGAAGCCTCAACTGTGCGTCGTGCCACGTCGGGGCACGGGATCGCGAAGTCAATCACGACCTGATCGCCGCCGGTCACCCGCGACTTTCGTTCGAGTATACGCGTTACCATTTCAGCGATAAATACCTGAAGCACTGGGTCGAGAAAGTGCCGAATCCGGACTTCGAAGTGCGTTCGTGGTTCGTCGGCCAAGTCGCGAGTCTGCGTGCGGCCGTGGACTTGCTCGCGGTTCGTGCCGAGCGTGCCAGCCGTCAAAATTCACCGTGGCCGGAGTTTTCCGAGTCGAGTTGCTACAGTTGCCATCAAGGTTTGAACCCGGATTTCCCGCGTAGTGCCGGTGCGGACCGCATACGGCCCATCGGCGTTCCCGGCTGGCAGGTCTGGTATCTGTCGCTCGCAAAACTCGTCCCGCAAGCTTCACAAATGCTATCGCAAGGCGACACGATTTCCACGCTAACCGCACTCGAAACCCTGCGAATCGCGATGGAGACAACGAACCCCGACCCCGCCAAAATCGCGAAACTCGCCGAGGCTGCCACGGCGGAACTCGACGCGATTCTGGTCCGCTTTCAGCGCGGCGGCTTCTCCGAAAATCTCTCCGCCGAGACACTCACACGGCTCGGTGGGATGATCGCCGAAAGCGCGTTGAACGCGAATCGTACGGCACTCAAAGATTACGATTGGGACTTTGCCGCCCAGCATACACTCGCGCTCACGGCGATCTACCATGGCACTGGCGGTTCATCGGGGCCGCCCGCGATTGCGACCTGGAAACCGGTGCTGCTGAAACTACGCACCGCGATTGCATTCGATTCGAAGTCCAAAGATCGTTACGATAGTCCGAAGGATTACGACCCGAAGAAAACGTACGAAGCGATACGGGCGATGTACGATCTGACACACAA
>JANXNT010000738.1 GCA_025353985.1 Limnoglobus sp. | reverse complement strand
AGAACGAACCGTTCGCCTTCCATCGCCAGCGTCGTGATTTTCTTGCGAAGTTCTGCGCGGTCGTTCGTGTAGGTCATCGTCGAGAACCGGCGGCCCGTGACGATGAGGCCAATCGCGTCGGCAAGCAAACCCTTGCCGATGCCACGCACGTTCCCATCGATCAGAAACATCGGCGCGGGGCCTTCAAAGGCGAACCGCGCCAGCGGAGTGAGCAACCCGGCTAACCACGCCGAACGGTGCGCGGGCGTCTCGAACGGGAAGTCGCCCAACACATCGAACAGCGTTGTGAGTGCGGCCTTCAAATCGTCGCGATTCGGCTTGTCGGGAATCGTGAGCGTCAAACCCGGCGGAAGACTGGCGAATAACTTCGATGCGGGATGGTAACCCGGCGTGTCGAGAATCGAGCCATCGCGCAGCAACACGGGATGGGTGACCACGGCATCGAGCCGACGAATGCCGCGCCAGTCGTGACGGTCAGAAATGCTACGAACGAGCCACTCTTGCGGTCGAACCCTAACGAACGTCGTTTCGTCGCCACGGACACGCACGGCTTTCAGTTGCACACAGCGAGTCAGGCTTTCGCGAAGCATCGCGTTCGGCAATGCGCGAACGACTGCGGAACCGGCGTCGTTTTCGACGATGTGCACCAACAATCCGCCACGTTGGTAAATCGTCGGTTCGCTCGCCAACGCGCTAATCGCTTCGTGAGTCACGCGATGTTCTTCAGTATCGACCACGACGATGGGCCGATCATCCTTCGGCTGATCGACCGCTTTCGCCTCTTCGAGCAACCGCTTCAAACCGTCCAGGCTAGCGACTATGAGGAAGTCATCGAGTCCCTGTTTCGAACCGTCGGCAGCGGCGGGAATGCGGATGGCCTTCACGTTCGCCCCGGCTTTCGTCAACGCTTCGGCGAGGTGGCATTCGGCCCATTGCACGTTCGTGTTACCGATGAGGTCCGAATCGAACGCGATGGTTACGTTTCGACCGCGCCAATCGATGGCGGCGAGGTCCGAAATGAGTTGGCGTTCGCCCGTGCCTTTCCCGGCCGCATCCTTCGGGCGTTTGTTCTGCCATCCATTGACGCCAGTCAGCCCGATGCACGGGAAGCCCTCTTGATCGGCCTTCGCGGCTTTCTTCTCGCCTTCGGTCAGAATCAGTGGCTTCGTCGGATCGGCCAACGCGGCCCGCGTTCCCGGTGGAAAGTAAGCCCGATTATGACTCCCCTTCGCCGATTCGTACTTGATCGGCTTCCCATTGCTCATTCGCGGCTTGTCGAGTTTCAGCCGCACGTAGCCGAACGGTTTGCCATCAGTGCCGAAGTACGGAATGCCCATCGCTGCGCCACTATCCAAACGCGCCGGTTTCCAGTTCAGCAATTTCGACCAAATCGCCGGATGCGCTTCGGATCGGAACCCGAAAACGACGATCTGTTCGTCCGACAAT
>JANXNT010000712.1 GCA_025353985.1 Limnoglobus sp. | reverse complement strand
CTTGGATCGGCCGTAGGAAGTCGAGCTTTTTGTTTTGGGCGGGCGGGCCGTTGAAGTACGACGAATGGCAGCCCCACGCCCCTTCGATCCAGCACGCCACGATCGGCGTGTTCGGGCGTTGTTTCAGAATCTCCCAGATGCCACGCCCGAACCGCCGCAGGGGAATTTCCTCCTTGCGGCGCAAGTACGCCTCTGGGAAAATCAGAACGCACTTTCCCGCATCGAGTGCGTCAATCGCTTGTTGCAATTCCGGTGCTTCCCGCCGGGCTTTGGCTTCTTCCACGCGAATCGCTTCGAACACGTGCACCATCAGCGGGCGGAGAAACCAGCGGTCGTAAAACACCGATGTCATCATCGGCGTGATCGGCCGCGGCAACGCACCCGCCACGAAAAGTGGATCCCACCAGCACGCATGATTCGCGATGACGATCATCGCCCCCTCGACGGGGATCGCATCGTTCGGCGTGCCCCGGATGCGGTAGCCGACACGTGCGATGCACGAAATGACACATTCGACAAACGGTCGAAAGAGCCGTGGCCATGCGAGCAAGAGCGCGATGAACAGGCAGAGCAGAGCCTGGGAAAAGAGCGCCACCGAGAGCGGGAAATCGCCGAGCATCGCGTCACCGAACCACGCGATCGACGACCACAAGATTGCGATGAACGCCACGCAACCGCACAAAATCGCAGTGGCCCCTTGAGAAAGTGCCCGTTGCCGATTTTTGAACTTCCACGTGGCGCCGAGAATGGCACCGACTGCGGTGGCCAAGATTGCGGTGAAAAAATCAAGCCTGTTGAAGTAGAAGATCGCAATCGTCGCCATCAAGCCGATGATCGTGCCAGGCACGATCACGCCGAGTGCGCGATACGTGTGGCCGAACCGGCTAACCACGAGACACGCCATCGCGAATGCAAGTAGAGAAAGGGATGCCCAGAGATATTGCGTTCGGAATATGGCTAGCGCGAGGATCGACACCAACGCGACCACGCTGAGTAAACCACATACCGCAACCGGTATCGCATCTCGCCGAGATCGTTCGGAATTCATCGGGCACCAGCGAGGTTTCCGTTTAAAAAAATCGGCCCATGCGAAACTGCATGGGCCGATACCGCGAGTGGAGATGAAGCGACTCGAACGCTCGACCTCTGCAATGCGAATGCAGCGCTCTACCAACTGAGCTACACCCCCGACGGTCGCTCGGCAACCCGGTTGCCGATGCGTTTTAGGCCCCTTTCACTTGGGGTAATTTCTTGCGGTAACTCTCGGCGCGGTCTTTGTCGCCGACGAGATCGAGGACCGTGGCGAGGCGTGCAACGGCCTTGATGAGTTCTTCGCGATCTTGATTGTGCACGGTTTCGACCCAGAGGAACTCCCACATCGCGTCGCGGGGGAGGTTGGACATCAGGTAGAGTTCGCCGAGTGCGTTGTGCCCAGCGGCTTTCACGGACGGGTCGTTCGTGGTGGTGATGATCGTTTCGATCGCCTTCACTGCGGCGGCCGGTTTCGACTTGTCGACCTTCGATTGCGCGGCTTCGGCCGCGGCTTTGTAGATGTTCAGTTTCTCACGGAGCGATCCCGTTGGCGGGAAACCAGCTGTTTTCGAAAGTTCCGCGAGTGCCGTATTCGCTGCGGCATCGCCACTGCGGAGGAGCACTTCGACTTCGGCGAGTCGGGCTTCGAGTTTCAAGTCGGCCGGCAGATTCTTGTTTTTACCGAGCGAAGCCAGCGTCGTAGCGGCTTCGGAGTAGTTGCCCATTTCGGCCTGTAACCGTGCCGCAGCACGCGATATCGGCCAGACTTCCCACGAGTCGGCGTAGCTGTTGCGGAACGTCGCGAGTTTCGCGATGGTCGGCCCCGCTTCGGCTTTAAATTCGTCGCCCATCTTGCCATCGGCGACGCGAATCGCGTAGGCCGCCTCGCGATATTCGAGGTAGCGTTTCGCCTTGGTATCGTTGACGCCCTTTTTCAGGATCTCGGTGTAGATGCCGCGCAGTTTCGCGGGGGTTTCGCGCGTTTCCAGCGTACGCAGTTCGGCGGGCGTTTCCTTCAAGCCATCGAGTTTGCCGTACTCGACCGTGATAATGTCTGCCGGTGAGATCGTGATCGTTTTGCCACCAGCCACGATTTTCACACCGGCGGCGGACTCTTGCACTTCACCGGCCGTAC
This sequence comes from Limnoglobus sp., assembly GCA_025353985.1. Classification (GTDB taxonomy): domain Bacteria; phylum Planctomycetota; class Planctomycetia; order Gemmatales; family Gemmataceae; genus Limnoglobus. The sequence goes on along the minus strand of JANXNT010000712.1, from coordinate 553 downwards.
GCGCTTCTTTCCTGTTTTTGTCGTAATAGCGTACGACATCGGACGAGCTTGCGCTCTGCCCGATCGACCAATTTGGCACGGTAAGAACGATGAATCCGAAGGCTAATGCAGCGAGCGAAAACGAGTGAGCAAGCATCACGAGAGAACTCCGTAAACCGAGGTTTCGTTGAGTGTGTTTTCCAGTCCCGACTATTTTTTCTCTTCGGCAGCGGGTGGCAATCCAGGCGTATCGCTAGCGGCGCTCGGGTCGAGGAACAGTTTGCCGCCCTTTTTGGTGTACTCTTCTTTCAACAACGGAAACTCTTCGAGGAGCAAGTGAAACTTCATTTTCACTTCGAGGCTCAGCCCCTGTTGATCGCCGCGCTCCACGTCGAATATCGATTGTGCGATCCGGACGAAGGAACCCGCGAGTTCGGGTTTGCCTTGAAGTAATTGCGAGTTGGCTTTCGCGAGGCAGCGTTTCTCGTCGACGATGAGTTCGAGGAAGATCGGCACCAGTTTTTGTTTGTTCTGCGTGATGCGCGTTTTTTCTTCGGGTGACAGGTTCGCTTTG
>JANXNT010000696.1 GCA_025353985.1 Limnoglobus sp. | reverse complement strand
CCGACTGGGAAACCCCGACCCCCCCGCCCGCCGGGAACGGACAATCCCCGTCTTCCGCGGCCCCTGCCGCGACCGCTGGGTGAAAGGCTCGGCCCCGGTTGTGCGGCAGCGCAGGCGTCTGCAACGGCAGTGGCGGAGTGGAACGGAGCGGACCGACCCGGCTGAGGGTTGGCACGCCGTTGCCGACGCCGGAGCGGGGAGTCAAGACCGGTTTGATCCGCGGGCGAGTAACGTCGGGTGGAATTGTCGGGGTGAGCTTGGGTCGTCCGGGGCCTGGTCTGGGGGCGGGCACCCTTCGTCGCCGTCGGTCGCCGGTTGCGGTGTTCACCGGGGCTGACACCGCGGCCGTCGTCCGGCGGGGACTGCTTCGCCGTCCCGGGCACCCTTCTGAGCCGGAGGGAGTCGGGGCGGTGTCCGTCCGGCACTTGCTGAACGCCGTGGCGTTGCCGGTCGAGGGTCGGTTGAGGGCGGGGCTTGTCAGGACGCGGCGGTCAAGGCGTAACGGCTTCCCCGCGGGGCGGCTGCCGGCCGTGCATCCACTCGACCGCCTTCTGGGCGGAAGCGGCGGCCGTGAAGATCGCCCGCTTGTCCCCGTTGAGTACCTTGAGCCAGGTCTGCACGTAGGCGGCCGTCTCGCCCCGCGGTTCGGGGGCCAAGCCGAGGTCGGCGCACAGGAACGCCGCCCCGAGTTCGGCGACGAGTTCCTCGACGGCGTAGGCCTCCGACCCGAACCGCCGCGACTCGATGACGCGGTTCACGCGCGAGACGTGCGCGGTCCAGTGCGTCACCTCGTGCGCGAGTGTGGCGTAGTACGCGACGGCGTCCCGGAAGGCTTCGAGGGGTGGCATCCGGATCGAGTCGCTGGCCGTCGAGTAGGAGGCCTGGTTGCCGCCGTGCGCGACCGCCGGGCCCAGCGCCGCGAAGAACCCCTCGGCCTCGGGCAGGCGCTCGGGCCGCCGGTCCTGGCCGGGCACCGGCTTCAGGGCGTAGTAGCGCTCGGGCAGGTCCGCGGTCTGCTCGGCGTTGAAGACGGTGTACTCCTTTAAGAAGAACACCTCCTTGTCCTCTTTCGTCCCGTCGCCCTTCTCCTGCTCCTTGGTCAACTTGCCGGCGTAGACGACCGGCGTCCCCTTCTCGCCCTTCTTGACGTGGCCGCCGAGTTCGAGGGCCTGCTTGAAGGTGACCCAGAGGGGCGACGCGTACCCCCGCTCCTCGGCGGTCACCCAGAGGACCAGGACGTTGATGCCGCCGTAGGGCTCGCCCGAGTGCCGCAGCGGCCGGGAGACGCGCCCGGCGAGGTGCTCGGCGTGCCAGGGCTTGACCCACGGGAGCGGGCCGCCGGCTTCGAGGAGCGCGACGACCCGGTCGGTTACCCGGGCGTAGACGTCGGGCCGCCCGGCCGCGGGCCGCGGCGGCAGCGCGAGTGACTCGGCTTCGGCGGGGGGAGTGGTTCTGGCGGTCTGGTCTGGGTTCATAGTCCTCGTTTCAAAAGGTGCGACTCTGACTTCGAGTCACGCCCGGTCGGCGCGTCACGGGCAGGTCGGGCCGGCCGACGCGACGACTCGCAGTCACAAGCGTGTACTCGGACCGTTCAATAGATCGACCGGGCGAGAGTAGCAAGTCGTCGCCCTCGAGCCGCGGGCGGGGACGACTCGCGGGGTGGCGTCAGGTCAGGGCCACGCCGGCCTCGGCGGCGATGTCCTTGAAGAACTTCGTGAGCAGTCCCCCCGGGTTCCTCACGGCCCCGTTCCGGCGGGCCTCTTTGAGTAACCCCAGGCCCCGATCGACCGCCCCGCGGCCGAGTCGCTCGGCGCAGCGGGCCCACCAGACCCGGTCGTCCTCCCCGCCGACGGCCTCGACGATCCGATAGACCAACTCGGCCAGGGCCGGGCCGAGCGCCTCAGCGGGCCGCCAGGGCACGGAGTACGGGTCGGCGGGCGCGGTGCCGCGGCGGAACTCCGCGAGCCACTCCCCGGTCGCCGACGGCGTCAGCCGGAACGACCCCAGCGCCGGGAGCGCGGCGCGCAGCAGGCCGTCCGCGGCCCCCGACAGGATGCGGCGGCAGTCGCGGTCCCGCCCGGCCTCGATGGGCAGGACCCGCGCCAGGTCGCGCACGAAGCGGCGGTGCAGCGTCTGCGAGGTGAACTGCTTGGCCAGGTAGACGGCCAGCCGCTGCTCCAGGGGCTTGAGCCGGTAGAAGAAGGCGCGGCCGAAGCCGAGGCTGTACAAACCGCGGGACCGGGCGGCGGCCTGGAGCACCGGACTGACCTCGATGAAGCCGAAGGGCTGCCCGCCGGGGTCCGCCCCGGGACCCGCCTTGAAGTAGAAGACCGACCCGAACAGCCGCCAGTTCATGTCGGCGTAGGCCCGCCGGGCCGAGTCCCAGAAGGCGTTGACGCAGTGGATGTCGTAGCCGCGCAAGACGTCGAAGTCCCGGCGCAGGCGGTCGTAGTCGCGCTTCGACGGGTTGCGGTCGCCGCGGCGGGCCAGGAGCGAGCGGAGCGTGCCGAACTGGATCTGGGACCCGCGTGCCCCCTGCTCGGCGTAGAGTTGAAGCAGGTCGAAGAGGAGCACCTGGGTGCTCGGGCCGCCGAAGCCGGACGCGCCGGGGTGGACGGCCCACGACCGGCGAACGGGCCGGCCGTCGCGGCCGGTGATGGCGTCCTCGTAGCGGAGCGGCTCGCGGCCCGATCGGCCCGCGGCGAGTTTGTTGAGCCGGAACAGCGGGAACTCGCCCAGATCGAAGTCGTACCGGCTCGCCGGGGCGTCGGGCGGCTCGCGGGCGTCCGCGGGCGGAGCGCGGTCCGGTCCCGGAGAACATGGCTGCGTTGGGCCCGACCCTCCGCGAGGTTTTGCACCGGTGTCCGCGTCCGGGGAGAGTTTTGGTAGCCGGCTGAGGATGTCGCCGACGCGTTCGGGGGTCCGGGTCCGGTTCACAAGAGACCTGTCTCGCCAATGGCTTTAATCATTACCCTTTAAGATCATTCTCTTTACCCGCCGGATTCCCCTGTCCGGTCGCGGGCTTACCCCCACTCCGCGCGACCGAAAGCACGAAGGCTGCGGCCGCCGCCGCGACCGAAAGCACGAAGTCTTCCGCCCGGCCGCGACCGAAAGCACGAGGGCCGCGACCGAAAGCACGAACGCCCCCGCCTCCTCCTGGGGCCTTCGGCTTCGGCTCACACCGAAGCCGCGGACGTATGGGGACCAAGTGCGCGGCTCACTTGATCGGCCTGCCGCCAACCAGCTCGCCCTCGCGCTGGGGGTACACCCCGCCGTGGTCCTTCTCGACCTCCCGCAGGGCGAGCCGGATGCCCCGCTCAGCGATCCGCGCGATGGTCAGCCGCGGGTTCCAGTAGGCGGCGTTCTTCACCCGGTTGACGATGTCGGCCTCCAGGTGGACCGTCAGCTTCTGCCGGCCCTCCGGCGGAGCCGGCACCGGCAGCGGCGCGGGCGGGCTAGGCTCCAACCCCAACGTCTCGGCGGCCGCCGCTTCTTCCGCAGCGGGCTGCGCTTCTACCTTCAGCGGCATAGTCGGCGCTTCCGCCGGCGGGCGGGTCGGGATGACGCTCTCGAAGGGGTCGTTCTTGATGGTGCTCCTACTCGTTCGCGGCTGTGCCATGGTCCTCCGTGGTTGACTGTCCTTCCTGCCCGATCACCTCCTCGGCGAGCGCCCGGTAGTCCTGCGCGCCGTGGCTCGACGGGGCGTAGCTCAGGATCGACACGCCCATCGACGGGCACTCGGCGAGGCGGACGTTCTCGCGGATGGCCGTCTTGTAGGTCTCGGGGAACCGGCCGCGGAGCTTGGCCTCGACCTCGACGCCGTGGACGGTCCGCCGGTCCAGCCGGCACGCCAGGATGCCCGCGACGCGCAGGCCGGGATTCAGCCGCAGTCGGACCCGCTCAATTGTTTGCAGGATCTGCGCGAGCCCCTGCACGCCCATGACGTGGCAGGCGACCGGGACGAGGACCTCCGAGACGGCGGTCAGTGCGTTCACGGTCAGCACGCCTAGGGTCGGCGGGCAGTCGATGAGCATGTAGTCGAAGGCCCCGGGCGGCAGGCCCTCGACCTTGCCGCGGAGGATCGTCTCCGCCCCCGGCTCCGCGGCCAGCGCCTTCTCGGCCCCGACCAGCCAGGCGGACGAGCCGACCAGCGACAGGTTCGGGGCCTCGGTCGGTTCGGCGAGGCCCGCCAGCGTAGCCGAGTCCGGCCCTGCGAGGAGGTCGAACAGGCCCCGGCCCGCGTCGCGGGGCGAGAGCCACTGGGTGGCCGAGTGCTGCGGGTCGAAGTCGAGGAGGAGGACCCTCCGCCCCCGCCCGGCGAGCGACGCCCCCAGGTTGACCGCAGTGGTCGTTTTCCCCGAGCCGCCCTTCTGGTTGATGACGCAAATCGATCGCATAAGTCCCGCCGCCGCAACCCGGGAACCCGGGATCATCCCGGGCGCGGCCGTGCGGCAACGCCGACCATGCCACGGATGCAGCGATGCCGCAACCCCCCGATCACAGAGGGACAGCGTTTCGGTTACGCGGTTATGCAGGGAACTCGGCTCGGGCGGAACACGGGAACGCGGAAGTTGCCCCAGGCCCGCCAACCGGCTACGCCCCTGGTCATGCCATCCCGCAAAGCAGAAACGCCGGCGTTTCCGCAGGGGTGAGTACATTGAGGCCCGCAGGCAGGCGTAGCGGCGTTTTACCGCGGGCCCTCCCTGACCCCTCAATCACCCCCTGAAGATGTGCCCCGGACCCACGCAGGGGCCTTTAAGGCGGTCCCCACAGCGGCCCCGCGGGACGCCCGACGACCGCCCCGAGTCCGGCAGCAGCGGCCCGCCGGGCGCGGAGGTCGTCGGGTAAAATCATATTCATGAGAGTCTACGACACTAGTCTTCCATAAACAGGTTCTGTCCGACAGAGTTCGGCAGAGTACCCCGGCCACGGCTCAAAGGCGGCAAGCCGCAGACGCTCGCCTGCCCGATGACCGACGAGCAGCACGAGCTGCAGGCCAAGCAGGTCGAGCGGTACGAGAAAATCCGCACCAGCAAGGTCGATCCCCGCGTAGACAGCGCGCTGTCCATCACCACCGACGGCCACAAGCCCGCCCTCGACGGCCGGATGCTCGGGGCGGACTGCGACTTCCCCGACTCGAAGGTGAACGCGCTGGTGCGGAACGTCGTCCGCATCTGGAAGAAGACCAAGGACACGCGGGGCACTCAGATGGTGTTCTGCGACATGGGCGTTCACCCCAATCCGTTCTCGGTGTACGACGAGATTGCCTCCAAGCTCGCGGACCACGGCATCCCGTGCGGGCAGATCGCCTTTATCGGCGACGCCGACACCGACGCCAAGAAGAACGCCGTGTTCGAGAAGGTTCGGCAGGGCACGGTTCGGGTGCTGATCGGCACCACCTCGAAGATGGGCACCGGCACGAACGTGCAGAAGCACCTAGTCGCTCTCCACCACCTCGACGCGCCCTGGAAGCCGGCCGAAGTCGAGGAGCGGGAAGGCCGCATCCTCCGGCAGGGGAACACGTACGCGGAAGTCACCATCTACCGGTACGTCACGGAGGGTTCGTTCGACGCCTACATGTGGCAGGCGCTGGAAACGAAGGCGAAGTTCATCGCCCAGATCATGTCCGGCGACTGTGCGGTGCGGAAGGCGGAAGACATCGGCGGGCAGGAGCTCAGCTACGACGAGGTAAAGGCCATCGCGTCCGGCAACTCGACGGTGCTCACGCTGGCCGAGACCGACGCAGAGCTACAGCGGCTGGCCATCCTGCGGAAGAACCACCACGACGAGCAGTACCTCTCCCGACGGAACCTGAAGTAGCTTCCCGACCGCATCCGCAATCGACCGGCCGGATCGAAAAGCTGGGGCAGGACATGACCACGCTGGAAGCCCATCAAGGCGACCGGGTCACGGTCGGCACTCGCACGCTCTCGAACGCCGACGCGGTCGAGGCACTGACCGCACGGATGGAGCGGTTGCCGCAGCACGTCTGTGAGCACCGCACCGTTCCCGTCGGCACCTACCGCGGGCTTGCCTACCGCTTCGTCCTGCACCCGCTGGGCGACACGGAGACCTACCTCGACGGCCAAGTCATGCGGCGGGCCGAGCTGCGGGACGGAGCCGGGGCGAGGGCGCTGCTGAACGCATTGGAACGCATTGCCGCGAGTTACGGGCTGGAAAGGGAGAGTGCCGAACAAGACAAGGCCGTGGCGGAAGGGCAGCTCTCCGATTACCAGACCCGCATCGGGGCGGTGTTCCGGCACGCCGAGTACGGAAGGCAGCTAACTGACCTGCGGGACAAGTTGAAGGCTGGCCTTTCGGAGAAGGAACCGAAGGAGGGCGAGCCGACCGTGGCCGAATTGGACGCGCGGATCAAAACGCTGAGGGCGTCGAACGCGGTCGAAGCCGCCTCGGCGCGGGTCGGGAGCAAGCCGCAGGCGCGGGCGGAAAAGCCGGTGACGGCGCGAATCACGAGGCCAGAGCCGGTCGCCGAGCCGGTGCAGGAGGCCCCACCCGCTGACGACGAGTCCGACGACACGCCGGGAGGGAACGTCATCGCGCTGCCAAACCCGCCTAAGCCGCCAGCCCCGACGCACGCCGGGCAGGTGACGCATCGCCGAAAGCCGCAGCAACTCAGCCTGTTTTAAGGCGGCCCCTCCACCCACTCCCTCCGGTTCAAGGATGGCGTGTCAGGCACCGCCGCCTCTGGCCGTAGTTCGTCGGGGCCGCAGCGGGGTTGAGGGCCCGGCCGAACCACGACCGACGGCGACGGGATGGCAGACAGGGCAGGTAATGCACGGCCGCCAGAATACGATAAAGCCCCCGGCGCTTCGGCGTACCGGGGGCTTTCGTCGTTTCAGGTTCAGCGTTTGCCTCGATACCGCTCCGCAAGCCCACGATCCAGCATCGTGTCGCTGAGCGAGGGGGTGTCCGCTGTCGCACACTCGCCGAGCAGGCGGCGCGACTCGATCAGGTCGCACCCACCACCTTCAGGTCGGTGTGCCAAGAGTCGCCACCCCGCACGTTCCGGGTGATCTGGACGAGGTCGTCGATGATGAGTTGCCGCCCTACCCGCGTGTCGTAACTCGTCGATTTCCAAGGCTTCGTCCAGAACTCCGGAGTCTGGTTCTTGAGCAGCGATTGCGTCCGCATGAGGACCTGCTCGGGGTCGGCGAGGTCGAGTTCGCCCCATTCGTACAGCTTGGCCAGCGAGTCGGTCACGTACTGCGACATGCAGATCACGCCGACCTTATCGAGCAGCTTCGAGTCCTTTTTCCAGAGGTTCGGCCATGCGGTTCGGATCGCCGTCCACACTGCGTAGAAGAACTCCATCAGCGGGTCGCCGTCCCGCAAGTCCTTCAGGTTCTGGTCCTGGATGTACTGGAGTGACTGCTCGATGGCGGCGGGGACGACGATCCCTTTCCCCGTCCTGTTCGCGGGCCAGTCGATCAGGTCTTTGAACGGGCTGCCCTCCTCCCCGTTCACTTGCCCCACGAAAAGGAAGTTCTCGTTCAGGGACAGTCGCGCCGTGCGAAGGCGCTGCTCGAGCCCCTCCGTCGAGTACTCCAGCGCTAAAGACCTGATATGGTCGGTCGGAACCTTCGACGACTTGTTGTTGATGACGAGGAACTGGAACGCCGTTTCCAGCCCGTCCGGGTCGATCAGCGCGACGACCGGGATCTGGAGTTCCGGGCTGAAGTCCCGCATCCCGAGCAGTCGGTGCTGGCCATCGACGACGAGCCCGGGCTTGTCCTTGTCCGCCACATCGTCGGGTATCTCGAACGCCAGGACGTGGAGTTCAATCTTGTCCGCCCCCGAGGTCTGGACGGCCTGCAGGCCTTCCGCACCCACCTTCAAAGTGACGATGACGGAGGTCGGGATAGTGTTTCGCTTGTCTTCGGAAAAGAACCGCTTGACGCCACGCACCCTGCCGGGGTTCATCGCCCTCTGGACCGCCCCCTTCCGCGCCTCGATCCTCTCGATCGCCGCCCACCGGAGGATCTCTCCCACCGGCGCGTAGAACATGCAGAAAGTCGGGGACGCCTTCTCGCCTTTCCGCTGTTGGAGCAGGAAGCACGGGTATTTGAACGGTATCATAGCTCTGCCCTCACCGGATGTTGCCCATGTTGAAGAAATCGGCCGCATCGTTCATCCTAAGGACGCGCGGGCTGACGCCGGGGCCGACCTCGACGTACGCCTCTTTCAGTGATATGCGTTGCCGGTGGGCTACGCCGAGGGCCGCCCGGGACAGCATCGCGAAGCGGTGAGTGCCGGACATGCGGTCGAGCACCTCGTGGCGCGGGTTGATGCCCAGGGAGATGGACTGAACGTCGACCATCGCCCATGTGGGGTAGTTGTCCTTCGCCCGATTGCAACTGCTACAGGCGGGCAGCAGGTTGTCCTCGTCACTGTCCCCGCCGTAGGACTGGGGCCAGACGTGTTCCGCCTCGTACACGAGCTTGCGTTCCTCCGATGTCAACTGAAGGAGCGTGTCCTCGGTGGCGAAGACGAGCGAACGCCCGCAGAGGTAGCAGTGCCGGTGTTTGGTCTCGGCGAATCGCCTCACGGCCTTCGCCACGCCCGGGGGGATTTCACTTTTCCTCGCCGCGCGGACCGCATCCGCCCCGAGCGCCACGAGCCGCCCTTCAACTTCCTTGCGCCTCCTCCCCGACAATTCGGTCGTTTCGCGAACGAAGCCGAGGAATTGCTGCTCGAACTCCTCCGAGGCGATCTGATCGACCGTTCCGACTTCTTCTGATATGTCGCGGCCGCCCATAACCAACCGTCCGGTCAAATGCACCGAGGTGACCTCCTCGAAGAAGTCCGTCAGTTCGGCGGATCGGGCCACCGGCGCGAGGGAGGTGGCGACCTGCGTCCACAGGTCGGCCGACAGCACCTCGCGGCGGATGAACGTGCACAGTCGCTCCCCCGCGGTCATGTCCTTCTTCGGCATGGCAGTCCAAACCCCTCCCCAGATCAGCCACCATGGCCGCCCCCGTGTTTCTCACCCCATGCCTTCGCAGTATGCCCGGACGGCGGCCAGCATACTCGCTGCTCCCTTGCCGGCGGGAATCAGCAGCGGCTTCGCGTGAGGGCGGTTCGCCTGGATGCAGTCCGTGGCCGCGTGGGTGGCCGAGGAGGCGACCATCACGAACACGTCCGCCTGCCGCGCGTGCTGCTGGAGCCGCTTACTCCCGTCCAAGTCGTGCATCAAGGTCACCGACACGCCGGGGGCCCTCGCCTCCAGGACCCGCTTGAACCGAGCCGCCGCGCGCTCCGAGAGCGTGTAGGCCGCCACGGACGCCGACGCGATGGCGGCAAGCGTGTCCGGCTCGTCGCCCTGTTCCGCCTGGTCGTCGGGGAAGTAGCCCTCGGCGGCTACGGCGGCCCCCAGGTCGGCGGCCGCGAGCCGCAGCAACTCGCGCTGCTCCGGAGAGAGGTGACGGTTGAAGGCCGCCGCGCGGTCGAACACGGACTGGAAGAACTCGGCCCTAGCCGGGGCGTCCGGGCACGCCTGAGCCGCGAGCAAGTCCAGCGCCTCGGTCGCCCAGTCGGCGGTCGAGGGCGCGGCGAACCGTGACCACAGCTGCCCGCAGTAGGACGCGAGGTCCCGGTACTCGGCCGCCGTTGGCCCCAGGGTCAACAGGGCGTCGAGGAAGTCGTTGAACACGACAAGGTCGGGGCGTCCGCCGTTCGTGCTGTAGAACAGCAACTCCATCAGTGCCCGGTAGGCACCGGCGAGGCGGGGGTTGGGCCACGACTTGTCCCGCCCGAAGAACCCCACCAGGTAGGGCAGGCAGTCCCGCAGGGCGTTCTCCGCAGACTGCGAACGGTTCTTCTGGAGCAGGCCGATGAAACGCTCGGCCGCCCCGTCGGCGTCGATGAACGAGGCCACTTCCCACTCGGTGGCGCCGCGGCGCGCCAGGTCCCGGACGTCCCCCTGGCCGTCCTGCGAGTCGAGTCGCTCCAGCCACCCGCACCAGTCCGCCGGTGGCGGATCAACCTCGGCAACCCCATCCCCGTCCGGCGTGCCTCCCCGCAGCGTATCCCACAGCCGCTGGTTCAACCTCCGGCCCAGGAAGGCCGTGCGTTCCGCGTCAGAAAGGCCGTTCACCGCCGCGACCGCGGCCGCCCTCGCGTCGAGGGCGTCGAGTTCCACGGCGCACTCGCAGAGCAGCCTCGCCCGGCCGGGGGAAGGGGAAGCCTCCGACGCGAGGCGGAAGGCGCGGTCGAAATCCCCCCTGGCTGCGAACTCGGCGGCGGCGTCGAACGGGTCCGCCGGCGGGGCGGGGGTCGGGGCGGGGCCGGCCGCATCCCTGAGGGCACCTATGAATGCCAGGTCCGACGCCGAGAGGTCCTTGCGAGCCAAGAGGGTGTCGCACGCTGGGACGTCCGGGGGCGCGGAGGTGACCGCGAGCAGCGCCCACGTTTTGGCGGCCTCGGGCGAGTGCATCCCGGCCGTGGTGGCGAAGAGGCTCGCGTATTTCGGGTAGACGGCGTTGCGGAAGGCCGCGCACGCGCCCGCCGGGTTCGGGGGGAACTCGAACGACGAGAGCGACTCGTGGTAGACGGCCCGGACGACTGCCTCGGTGACGGCGCGGGGCCGGCGCAACCGCAGGAGGTCCGGGAGTTCTCTTATCGAGAGCAATTCCCGCCAGGACCGCAGCGATTCGAGCATCTGCACCCGGAGGAAAAGCAGGTTCACCCCTTCGATGTGGTACTCCGACCGCAACCGCAGCAGGCCGTCCACGGCGGCGTCGCGGTCGGCGGCCTGGAGGGCCATGTGGAACTCGCGCAGCACCCGCCCGACCGGGGCGGCCGTCTGGGTTCCGCGGTTCCCTCTTCGCGCCCACACGTTCCGCATCCGGTCGAGGGCGCGCCAAATTGCGGCGGGCTCCCGGCCGCGGAACTTGAAGGCACGCCCACCCGTCAGGGAGGCGATGGCGGCGTCGATCGGGTCGGCCGGGTCCAACTCCGCCACCCGACCCCGGAAAGTGGTGTGGCTCGGCCCGACGAACGCCGTCAGGCTCTCCCCGAGCGCACGCAGGCCGCGGTCGTCGAAGGCGAGGCCGTACCAGTCGACGTCGCTCCCCTGACGCCAGCAGGGCAGGACCGTGGTCTGGGGGGAAGAGCCGTTCAGCCTCCCCACCCAATGGGCCAGCTCGGGCTTGCTGTCCGGCTTGAGTTTGTTCGGCGAGGCGAAGAACGAGCCGAGGAAGGCCCGGACCTCGGGAAGGGGCGCGTCGCTCATTTCAACTCGCCCCCCAGCGGTCCGAGAGGTGGATGCGGTTCTTTGCGACGAAGGCGGCGTCGACGCTGTAGTGGACCGCCTCTTCGTTGAGCGAGATCCCGTTGAAGGTGAAATTCATCGACCCCGACAGGTAGAACCCGTCCCCCAGGATCCCTTTCTCGTGCAACTCCTCCGCGGAGTGGAGCACCAGGGGCAGCCCGTCAGGCTCCGCCAAGCGGCGCATCCTCTCCAGAAACGCGCGGTTGTGGTCGTCGGGCCGCGTGGCGATGCGGACGGTCGTCCCGAGTTCGAGCAGCCTGCCGAGGACCTGGCTGAGGCTTACGCGCGATCTGGCCCACCGCGGCTCGATCGGCGAGAAGCCGTTGGTGCGGTTGTCGAGGATCGGGATGTCGGACACCCAAGGCGAGACGAGCCAAAGGCACCTGCTGGGGCAGAGCAGTTCGGCGGTGAACACTGCCTGGAGCAGGTCTGGCACCTGGAGGGCGCTCGACCGGGTGTGAATGATTCTTCCGGTCGCCGTCGTCACGGCAGCACCTCTCTCATGTCAAGGGTTACGGCCAGGCCGTTCGCCTCGTGGGCGACGCCAACCACGGTGGGGTAGAGGTGGAGGAAGCCGGCCTCTACGGGCTCGGCGGCCAGCCTGAGAATGGCCTCCTTGAGGGCGGCGCGGTCCGCAGGCGGCGCGACGACGCGTACCGCCCCGCGCTCCGCCAGGGCGGTCCCGATCGCTACTTCCCAGCCGGGGGCCAACGGGACGGACGGCTCCCCCGCCTGCAGCAGGTCGAGGAGCATCTCGCGGTCGGGGGGGACGGACTCGGCGAACGGATTGTAGAACGACAGCCCCAGTGCCCGCACCTCGTAGCCCCTCGCCCAGAGAAGCCCGTAGACGGTCTGGAACCGCCAGAAGGGGTCTTGCGCCGGGCCGATGCCGGTCGCCTCCAGGGCGGCGCGCACCTGAGGCATGCCGGACGCGACGTAGGCGTATACTCGCGTGTCGATCTCGACGCCGACCAATTCCTCCGCGGCGTCCCATCCTTCGGAGAGTTCGCGGAGCAAGGCGTCGGTCAGCGGAGAGGACCCGGGGCGGAGCACCCGGCTGAACACGGCGCTCATGACGGCGTGGTTGACGACGATCCCCCGCCGGGAAAGCTCGGCACGCAGGGCGGCGGCGGCGCGAGACAGGGCGGCGTGGTCCGGAGCCGCCCGGATCGCGGCCAGCGCGCCGTCGATCGCCGGGTCGCTCCCGGTGAGTGACAGGATCCGCGCCAACTCCCGGGCCACGATCTCGAAGTCCGTGGCCGCCAGTGCGCTCTCCGCGATACGGAAGAACCGCCGCGGGTCGTCGGCGTAGACCCGCAAGATCTCCTCCACGACGCCGCCGCCCCCGACGCTCGATTCGGTGATCCACACCTCCTCGATTCCTTCCGGCAAAGGCGGCGACTCGGCGGGCCTCGGCCCCGGCTCGATGTCGAGGTAGAGGTCGCCGCTCTCCATCTGCGGGCAGGACTGCTGGCAGGCTTCGAGGAGCGCCCCTCCGAGGGTCGCCTTGTAGCGGGCCGCGGCCCATCGCAGCCCGTCCGCGTCGAGGGGGCGCCACAGGATCGGAGCCAGCCCCGCGAGGGCATCCGCCACGCCAGGCGTGTTGCACAGAGCGAGCAGCGCGTCGTGGACCTTTTGGCTCACCTCGCCGCCATCGGGCAGTTGGATCGACTGGAAGATCACGCGGAGGACGGCCGCCAACGCCGCGGGCAGTCCGCCCGCGGTCAGCCGGCGCAAACCCTCTTCCGCGCCCACCCCGTCCGCAACCGCCCTCTCGGCCAGAGCGGAAACGAAGATCTGGGCGAGCCAGTCGCGCTGGAACGTGTTGGCAAGGGCGACAAGCGTCGGGTCGGTCCTCACGCGCTGGCGGAAGTACGCCGAGCGGAACGCGCGCAGCTTGCAGCGGTTGGGGTGGGTCTCCCCCAGACCGAGGTCGGCCGGCGTCCGGAAGCGGAAGACGATGCCGTCAGCCTCCTGCGAGAAGCCCACGGCGGCCGCCCGGCCGGTATCGCCATCGACGAAGCGAACGGTAAGGTCCGCCGTGTTGCCGTCCCTGAACGAAAGGCTCGCGCGCGAGGCCACGGCGAACCGACGAACGAGGACGTGGTTCCTGTCGTTGTGCGTGAAGAACCCCGACTGGGCGAGGATCGGCTCCCAGGCTGAACCGCGCGGCGGGGCAAAACAAAGCCGCTCGTCCTCGCGGCCCGGCCCGAGCTGACTCCGCCAGACCAGCTGCGCGTTCGAGGTGATGGCGACCTGGCCCGGCGGCCGCGTCGGCCGGAGCTTCCACGGGCGGACGCAGCGGACGTCCCTCGCCGCGCCCCCCTCCCAGACCTGGAACGCCCCCGCCTCGTCGTACACCTCACAGTACGCTTCCACGGCCATGGTCTGGTCCGGGGACTGGAGGTCCGGCGGGGCCATCCAGTGGTGGGCGAAGGCGTGTCGGTAGCCGAAGCGGCGCGTGACTCGACCCGGCGCGAGCGTCCTCATGCTCTGCACAATGGGCATGAAGATGGACTCCTCGTCCTGCCCCCGCTGCTGAGGGGCGATGACGATTTCCACCTCCGGCAGGTTAAGGTCGCCGAACAACTGCTGCGGCACGAAGTCGGGGAGCGGGTGGTCGCGCACCTGGTGGTCGAGGGCCGGCTCCGCGTTGCCCTCGCGGACCCGCCGCCAGCCGGTCTCCAGGCGGCGGTGGATGGTCGGCACGACGGCCGTCATGACCGGACGGGGCGCGTCCCAGAGGACCGCCTGGGTCTCCTCCTCGGTGAGCCCGAGGCTGAGCCGGAGGTGATTTTCGAGGGACTTGCAGCGGGCCTCGTCGCCGTCGAGGACCTCGCCGAGGATGCGGAGTGCGTGCCCCTGCCTGGCGCGGACGTTATCCCACCACCACCCGGTCCTCTCTTCCGGGCCGCTGAAGTCGGCCCAGACGCTCCCCTGCGGGGTGCCGGGGGGAAGCTCGCGCGCGACCCAGTCCATGAGCGAGAGCGCAGTCTGCATCCGCAGGACGTAGCGGTTCTTGACGGGCAGAAACCGGAGGGGCAACTCCGGGTCGAAAAGCTGGTCGTAGGACTGGTAGGCGAGGCGGTCCCGCCCGTAGTCAGAGAGAACCACTGCGGTCCAGGGGCGCATGTCGCGCCGACGGCCCGCCCGCCCCTTCCGCTGGAGGAAGGCCGCCCAGTCCCTCGGTGCCTTGTGCTGCATGACGGCCCCGACGTCGGGGTCGTTGTAGCCGACCTCCAGGGCGGCGGTCGCGACGACGACATCGCTCCCCTGCTCGACGCCGGCGTCCTGCGAGCTGGTGCGGCTGAGGCGGAGCGGCCTGGCGAGCCCGTACGGGTGGCCGATGTCTTCGCACATCTGCCACGACTGGCCGGCAGGCAGCCTGATGCCGTTCTCCGGCTGGGCCGCCGATCGCAAAGAGGCCAGGACCGTCCCGCCCGCCGCCGGGCGGTTCCAACTGTCGAGCCCCTCCGCGTCCTGGAGGTTGTTGTAAAGGCGGTTCGTGACGTCGAGGTCGTCGGTGAAGGCGAACACGCGGCTGCCGTAGAGGCCGAGGCTCGGCGAGGGACCCGCCGGGTCCAGGACGCGGCGGAGCAGCATGGCCGTCTGGATGCTGGTCGAGAGGAGGCTAGTCCCGGAGACGGGGTCGCCTCTCAACGCCATGACGTACTCGACGCTCTGGGCTTCGGGGTCGAGTTCAGACTCTTTCGGGGAGACCTCCTCCGCCGAGCCGGGGCGCAGCCCGAC
The DNA here is from genome assembly GCA_025353985.1 of Limnoglobus sp. Classification (GTDB taxonomy): domain Bacteria; phylum Planctomycetota; class Planctomycetia; order Gemmatales; family Gemmataceae; genus Limnoglobus. Next base: position 24,884 of record JANXNT010000696.1, on the reverse strand, counting down.
GAGTTGGCCGAAGAACTCCGCCGCGCCGCGGAGTGTCGCCGAGAGGCCGGTGAACAGCATCCGCGAGCCGACCGCGTGCTGGTACCGCCGCAGGAGCAGGGCCGCCTGCGCGCCGGAGGTGCCGGTGTAGGTATGCGCCTCGTCTAGAAGCATGAGGTGCGGGCGCCGCGTGTTCGGCCCCAGCCCGAACACATGCCCGTACTGGCTGTTGCTCATCTGCCGGTTGAGCATCTCGGTGGTCGTGAACAGGACGTCCGGCGGGGTCTTGCACATCCTCTGCCGCGTGAGGATGACCTCGTCCCCGCCGACCGAGGCACCGCACGACGCCGTGGCGCAGTGGAGCGCCTCTACCCCCCGCTCCGCGTCGGACGACCGCCAGAGCAGGTCGCCCCCGCACCTCGGGCAGCGGAGGAAGGGGCACACGAACCCGCCGGCCCTCATCTCCCCCCAGTTGCCGTACCGGGCTAGGTCCGCGGCCTGTCGCGGCGTGTCCCCGAAGAAGGCGGCGATCGTCAATTTCCGGCCCGTGTGCCGCAGGAGCAGGTCGTCGAGCCTGCGCGCCTCCGCGTACGTCTCCGAGAGTTGGTCCTTGAGCAGTTCGTTCCGTGGGTAGATCGCGACCGCCTTGGTCCAGAACTCGTTGCGCTCGACGATGCCGGCGAGGTGCGTCAGCGCCGGGAGGTAGAACGCGAGCGTCTTGCCCGTCCCGGTGCCGGCGCACACGATGAGGCCGCGACTGTACCGCCCTTCGAGGTCGAGGAGCGTCCTGCGGGTCGCCTGAAACTGGAACTCCGCGAGGCGGAGAGGGTCGCCCTCTCCGATGCGGAGCAGGGCCGACAGCGCCTGCCGCCGCCTTTCCGACAGGCGGAGGTCGGAGGCGAGGCGGTCGAAGACCCCGTCCGAGTCGATTTCCCGTCGTGGGTATCGGCGCGGACGCCTGGCAAACCGGAAGTCGGCGACGAGCGTCGGGGCGAGACGCCACGGGCGGTTGGGGAACATCTGGCGCAGCTTTGAGAAAAGCCGAACCGCCTCGCCCATCCGGGTGCGGTGGGGTTCCAGGAAACCTTCGCGGAAGGCGAACAGAAGTCGGCGGTCGAACAGCGCCTGGCGGAGGTCGGCCGCAACCAGGTCGGAGCCGCGATCTTCGACGATCGCTTGCGCGATGCCATCGACCTCCGACTCGGTGAATCCGCCGTCCACGACCCCCCAGGCGAGGAGTTTTTCCTCCTCCCGCTCCAACCTTTCCAGGAGTTCCCGAGACAGCGCGTTGAGTTCCGTGCTCATTACATACCCCGATGACCTATTGCACCGAACCGGCGACGCGGATGGCGAAGGAGCGGACGATCTTGTGTTCTTCCAGCCAGGACCGGACCACCTCGGTGAGCAGGTCGAGCCCCGCTCCCGCCGGGGTTGCGGCGGCCTTCAGGAAGGCCAGCACCGGGGCGGGGACCTCGCCTCCCCCCAGTTGCCCCCACGCCTGCTGTAGGACGGCGGCCTCCCGCTCCATCTCCCGGACCTGTTCGACGGAGTCGGGCAGGATCTGGCGGAGCCGATCGACCCTCTCGCCGCCCTGCCGGATCGTTCGGACCTCGCGCGGGAAGGCGGACGCCAGTGCGTCGAGGACGTCGCGGTTCGCAGGGGGGACTTTTGTCGCGACGTGCCGCTGCCAGGCAGCCAAGAGGGCCGCTTCGAGTTCGTCGGCGGCCGACGTGAGCGATTGGGCGAACGGGGCGGCGGCGAAGGCCGCTGGGTTGATGATCGACTCGGCCGACTGTAGGAACGTGCCACGCGCCGCCGCGACCGCGGCGAGGGCCGGGGCTATACCCGCGGGAACCTCGCTCGTCTTGACGCCGGCCTCGCGGAGTGCTGTTGAGACCCCGTGTAGCGGCGTGAACAGCACCTTGTGCTGCGTGATGGCGTCTCGGACCTTCCGGTATCTGCGGATCTGGGTCACGCTCTGTTCGAGCTTTTTCTTCTCGGCGATCCGGGCCGAGAGCGTCTGGCACCGTTCGAGGATCATGACTCGCCCCCCTCGATCTTCCCCAGCAGCCCGTGCAGGTCGTCGAAGGCGGCCCCGATCTCCGACTGGGTCGCCTTGAGTTCACCGGCACCAGTGAGTTGTTTGATGTCGCTGGTGACGCGGGTCTCGTACTTCTCCAGGAACTGCGTCGCGAGGCCGACGAACTCGTCGGCCGCCGCGGTCGTTTCGCCGTAGTCGCGGCCGAGCAGCAGGAGAAGTTCCCCCTGGTCCTCCTGGACCTTGATCCGGGTAACGGACTCGAAGCACTGGGACAACTGGCGGGAGTTGAACCCGTCCATCGCGGTCACCAGCTTGTCGTACCCGGCACCCGCGAACCCCAGATCAGCCCGGGCGGCCTCGACAGCGGACCGCACCCCCTCCACCATGGCGGCGTGGCCATCGACGGGACCGAGGGCGAGGGCCGCCTGCTCGTGCCAGGCGATCAGCCTCGCCTTCTCCTCCGAGACCGCCTTACCCAACAGGTCAGCCACCTTCTCGCGTAGCTTCGCGAGTACGCCGTAATTCTCCCAGGTGTCCGGCGGAAGTGGCTCGCGCGGAGTGTAGTCCTTGCGGACGGCGAGCAGCGGCCTGGTCAGCCGAGCGGAGTCGATCACCTGCACTCGCCTACTGCCGCCTTTGGTGCATGCGGCGTGCGACAGCACGATCTCGCAGAGGGCTGCGTGCTTGTTGCGCAGGGCCATGAAGAGTTCCCGCCACGAGGAGGCCCGGTGGTCCACTGACGCCCCGTCCAGGCTTTGGAACAGCGCGTTGATCTGCGTATCGACCGTCGTCCGGCTCGCGACGGGCCGGTTAACCATCCGGGCGGCGAGCGCCAGCAACTCCGCGGCGGCCGGAGCGGGGTCCCACGGGGCGGCCGAGCCCTTGGACGGCTTGCGGACTTGGGAAAGGACCGAGTCAGACCAGCGTCCGAGCTGCTCCGCGTACCGCCGGAGGTAGAAACTCCCGGGGTGGTTGCCGTAGCGGAACTTCCACCCCTTGTAGTGGCCGGCGAGGAGCAACCCCTGGAGCGCGATGGCGGCGTCGGTGAATGCGTACGGGGCGGCCGGGTCGAGAGGGACGGTCAACTGGACGACCGCCTGCATCTGCTGGCGGTCCTGGCGGTGGAAATTGACGCTCGTCTGCTTGAAGGGCCGCCCTGCGCCGCAGAAAAAGCCCTCCACAAGGTGTTCGGCGTCCCAGTTGATTCGGGCCTGCACGGATTCAAATATCGGCTTACGCAAAGCGTTGACGGTGTCTTGTAAGAGGACTCCGTTATTCGACCACGAGTCTATCTCCCGCAGCATCTTTTCCAGGTTGGCGGGGAGGTCGGTCGTGCGAACGGGGGCGGGCGCGGCCCCGGGAACCGGCGGCGCGGGCACTGGTATAGGCGGAGCCGCGGCGGGGGTGACCGCCGTGACGGGGGGCGGCTGCACGGTGCCGAGCGGCGGCAGCGAGAACGCCTCGTGGATGCCCTCGTGCAGATCGACCACGCGCGAGCCGCTGCTCCACAGGTCGAGGAGGGCCAGGCGGCGGTCGCGAGTCGCCGGGTTGGGGTCCAGGCGGGAGAGTTCCGACTTCACGGCCGCGCTGAGGGTCGATCCCTTGAAATGATCGACCAGGGCGAGTGGCGGGAAGCGTCCTTCGCGGAGGTCGGTCTCGTAGGTGGTGAGGATGGGCTTAAGCACGTCCTTGAGGATGAGGCGGGGGTTGAAGCCCTCGGGGCTCTGGCGCTCGGCCATTCGCGCGATGGAAGTTGGTGTAAGCGGGTAGAGACCCAGGTCGCCGCTCTCACCGAACGAGTCGTGGCACCTGGCCCTGTGCTCACACCCGACGCAGCGGTTGGGCGGCACCACGTCGTCCGGGTCGCCGCTCGAACGCGCCTCGGCGTGCCAGGATACGAGGGCGTCCCTGCCCAGCCGCACGGCATTGAGGTAACGGGCCACGAACTGCTCGACCTCGTCGGGGGTGACATTCTCACCTCGCCGGGCCGACTCCAGGTCCAGCGTGACGTAGAAATCCGCACGGGTCCGCACCGTCTCGGGCACCTGGTCGAAATAGCCCCGGTTGCACGCCAGGACGGTCCGCAAGGAACAGAGCCGCTCCCTGCCTTCCTGGTGCGGCTTGGCGATGATCGCCTCCAGCAACTGGTGTTCGATGCCCTGGCACTTCTGGAAGTCCTCGATGAGCAGGACCAACTCGACGCCGTCGCGCGCTAGCGAGGTCCTGACGTCGAGCAGCAACCGGAGGAGCGCATCGCCGCTGAAGTCGAGCAGTTCGGTGATTGCGGTGTTGAGGTGCCGGTTCAGCCACTCGACGGCCCCCGTCTTGAGCAACTCCATCCCGGTCAAGCGGGCGTAGAAGCTCTGGGCCTTCGAGCTCGCCTTCTTGACGTGCGAGGCCTTCAAGGGGAGGTCCTCCACCTTGAACTCCCTGCGCTCTTCGAGGCGCTCGACGGCGGTGGACTGGCCGATGGTGTGCTGGACCAGGCGGTCGATGACGCCCTTCTCAGAGAGGAGGATCTCCCGGAAAAACGGGTCGTACAGGAGGTTCGGAAGGTTCTGCGCCAGGTCGTGCTGCACCTGGGCCAGTCCCTGCATCTTGTGCGGCCCGTTCACGCCGCAAGCCAGGGCGAGCTTATTGAGCAACTCCTCCCTCGCGTGCTCTTCCGATCGCAGTTCGGACCTAGCCTTCCGTAGCGAGGCCCGGTAGTCGTCGAAGGAGGCGTTGCCCCGCACCCCTGGGAGGTCGAGGATCCGGTTCAGCACGTCCCAGAGGTTGGTGTCCACTTTCGGGATGAGCAGGACGTGACGGTTGGCGGTCTTCGGGATCGTCAGGGCGAGCCGGCGCACGAGGTGCGACTTGCCGCTGCCGGCCTTGCCGATCACCGGGACGAACGCGAAGTCCTCCGGGCGGAGAAGGTCCTCGATGAACTGCTGCTCAGCGTACAGCGCCCCTGGGTCGTTCCGCCCCTGGTAAAGTGCGGCGTGGGTGGTGCGCACCATCTTCACTGGGTGGTGGACGGCGAGGAACACGGCCTCTGAGGGCTGCAGCGCCTCCGTGTTCATCACCTGGTCCACCCAGGCCGGATCCCAGCAGACGAAATTCTCGAACGACATGTCAAACCTCTCTCCGGCGCACCACCGTCACATGCGACACGGGCTGGGCCTGGTCGCCGTCCGGGAGCATGAGCGTCTGGCCGTCCGACTCGTGGTGCAGTACCACCGCCCCCTCGTCACGCAGCCGCATCCATGCGAGCGCGGTGGCTGTGGAGAGCCGGGTCGCGCCGTCCGAGGCCGCGTCCACTCGCGACCGCAAGGATCCGCCCTCGAAGACCGGGCAAGCGTCCGCGAGGCGGGCCATGACGGCCGGTAGAGGTTGCCTGTCGGGCAACGTGGAGGGGAAGAGGCCGCCGAGCGAGCGCCGAATGTAGGCCGTCGGGTCCGGTACGAGTTTCCTGCCCGACGGGACGTGCGTCCAGCCGAACCCGAGGTAGCACAGCCAGTCCTCGAGCATGTGGTACCGGACGTCGCCGAGCTTCAGCGTCTCCTTCATCCCAGTGTCCAGCAGCAGTTTCTCGACCTCCGGCCAAGTGCCGGGCGGCGCGACGGCGTCGAGGCTGAGGTACCAAGCGATGGCCAGCCCCAGGTCGTGGTTCGACTCGTTCGACGGATCGAATATCAGTCCACAGATGGCCGAAGGGATCCAGCTATCCTCAGTCAGAGGGTTTCGGAATTCCTCGGGCAGGCACGGGGCCAAGGTAATTTCCTCGCCTTCCTGGGTTAGAAGCCCCATCCGTAGGCACTCGTTCAGGGTCTTGCGTACGCGATCTTTGCCTGTCGTTTTTTTCGCCTCTGCGTCGGACTCGGACGTGAGTACCCGGCCTGCAGTGGAGAGTTGGCGAGTGTGTGTCTCTACGGCGTCGGGGGCGAGAAAAGTCATGAGCGAATCGAGCGAGGCGCGCTGGGACCGCGAGTGCAGAACGTGCCGCACAACACCCCGCACAACGCTCGGCACCGCGTAGGCTTCCGTTAGCAGACTCATAGTCCGACCCCCGTGCAAAACTCCTCTAGTCGGAACGCCTTGCCCGCAATGGTGTGCCGAAGCAGGCAGTGCCTCTTACCTGGGTCCGGCCTATCCGAACCGAGCCAGACGACCAGCGGAACCCTCGCCCCGCCCGCCAGGAGTGAGACGATTGCGTGGTCCGGGGGGTCGAGGACGATGGCCGGGGTCGCGGGCAGGTGGAGTGGCTCCCACTCTTCAGCGAAGAACACCACCGGCGCGTCCGCGCCCGCGCAAAGCGGGCGGACATCCGCGAGTCGTTCGGGACGCCCGACGACGGTCCTGAAGCCCGCGGCCAAAAGGTAGCGGAAGAGCCGCTCGCGGCGTTGTCGCTCCGCCCCAGCGGCTGCACCGAGCCGGTCGTCGAACAGGTAAACCTCCCCCGCGGTGCCGAGCAGCCGGCCCAGTTCGCCGGGAAACGAGGGACGGGAGGCGGGCCACGGGGGCGCGGGGCGGGGCATGGCCCCCGCGTACGGCTCGCGGCCGTTCCGGCGGCACGAGGGGCACCCGCCGCAGCTCGCGGAGACGAAGATGCCCGCCCGGGGCGATTCCCCATCGCGGGCGGCCACCCCGTACGCCTCGCCAAACAATTCCGAGGCGCACCGGGCACCGTCGAGGAAGCCCACGAGCAGGCCGAGTCCCCGCTCGGCAGCGCGGGAAGAGCGGGTGCGGGCCTCCTCGATCCCGCCACGCCACGTGCCGCGGAGGTCCAGCAGGTCCTCGCTGCACACCTTGATCACCTTCTCCAGTCGGTGGCGTTCCATCTCCTCACGCAGACGCTCCTCGTCGATCTCGCCCCCCTCGCACACGAACGCCTCCCGGGCCGGCGGGGGCTCCGCGTCGAGTTCGATCACGCCCGCGCGAGCCAGCAGCGTGAGCGTCCTGAGGTTCCAGGCGACGTTGGCCGGGCTGTTCTCGAAACGGCCGAAGCCGTACTCCGGGATGGCGGCCAGCGAGACGCTCACCCGGCCGCCGCCCAGATCGGTCCGCCCCGCGTACATCACGCGCCACCGCTCGTACCCCTTGTTCTCGTTGTCCTCATCGGTCGAGATCAGGGTCCTGCGGTTCAGCCTCCGGGCGGTGTCGATATCCTCCGGGGCGGTGAGCAGAAGGGAGACGCAGGCCCGCCCGTCTCTGCCCCCGCGGCCCACCTCTTGGTAGAAGCGGTCCACATGCTCGGGCAGGCAGGCGTGGACCACCGCCCGGACATCCTGCTTGTCGATCCCCAGGCCGAACGCCGACGTCGCGACGACGAGGTCAAGGTCGTCCGCCTGCCACGCCCGGACGACCTCGGATCGGTCCGGCGACTTCCCCGTCACGGCCGCGGACCGTCGGAACCCCAGGCCGCGTGCGCGGGCCAGCCAGTCGTCCGCGTCCTGGACTTTGCTGACGTAGAGGACGAGCGGCCGGGGGAGGTGGCGGAGCGCCTCGATCACCCGTTCCTCGCGGGAGGCCGCGTCGGCGCAACGGGCTACCCAGTAGGACGGCTCGGGCCGCAGTTGGGCTGCCGACACCACCCCGAACGGGCCGGGCCGGCCGAACAACGCCTCCAGCGTGTCAAGGCACGGCTCGGTCATGGTGCCGGTCAGCAGGAGGGTTACCGGCTTCGGGCCGGGGCTGCGACGGAGCAGAACCCTCCGCATCCCGGCGAGTTCCTGGAACTCCGGGCGGAATTCGTCCCCCCACTGATCGACGATGTGCGCCTCGTCGATCGCCAGCATCCGCAACATGCCCCGCTCGGCGGAAGCGTAAAGCGGCGCTGCGAGCGAGCGGAGCAGCGCCTCCGGGGAGGCGAATACGATCCTCTGGGTTCCGGCCTTGATGCGGGACCGGATCCCCCAGTCCCTCTCCGAAGACGACTCGTCCTGCCCGCCGTGGTATGCGGCCGGGTGGCCGACCAGAGCCTCGACGGCGCGCCCCTGGTCGATCGCGAGGGCGGTCGTGGGGACGACGACCACGGTGAGGCCCGCCGGATCGAGGAGGGCGGGGAGGTAGGCGGCCAAGCTCTTCCCGGCTCCGGTGGGGAGGTTGATTACCAGCGTAGCCCCGCTCGGGGCAGTGAGAACCGCCCGGACCGCCTCCCGCTGTCCGGCGGAGTAGTAGCGGGGGTACGAGGGGATCCGGTCGAGAAACGGGTCGGCCGGGGGTTGCTCGCCGTAGTCGCGCTTCTCGGCCAAGGCCGCGGCCTCGCGGTCCACGGGCTCGTAGTCCGAACCGGGCACCCATGAGGGTGTCCACCGAGCGGAACGTAAGGTGGTGTCAGCCGTCGTCGATCGAATCACCTCCAGCCCGAACAACTCGCACTCGTCGGGGCGGGGCCAAGGGGAGGCAGACGTGATGGCGAGCAGGGGCGAGTTGCCGCCCTGCCGCTCCTGCTCGAAGCGCAGCACCTGCCGGGTGAGGGCCGCGAGGTCCGCCGTGCCGGGGGCGTATGCCCCGTCGCCGCGGAGGCTACGGAGCGCGCGGTAGATCCGGCGGTAGGCCCCGCCACCCGCTTCGGGAATCTCTGAGCGGCCGGCGAGCACGTCGGCCAGTTGCAGAAATGGGTCGATCATAAATCCCCCTGCGGTGGGGGGAAGTCAGGGGGGCGGCCGGAGACGACCAGAAAGCCTACTGAATCGAGCCTGAGTTCAGGTGCCCGTATGCCGCAGACGATCGCCCGGCCGACCGACTCCTCGGCTGCCGGGTCGCCGACGTCCGCGCCGGCCCCGCACTCCACGCGGAGGCGTAGCTGCTCGACCCGGGCGGCGATCAGTGCCTCGGCGCGCCGCGCAAATCCCTCGCAACGCTCCTGCAAAGGCGGTTCGCCGCGGCCCAGCACTTCGACGACCGAGGCCTCGCGAACGCGCGAACACAAAGACGGCCAGATGGATGGCGGGACCAGTTGGTCGATAACGCCGACACGCTCGTTGGCGAGGTTATAGTCCCGGCCGCCCTTGTCGGCAGAGTGGTAAGGCCGCCCGAGGATGGCAAGCAGACCCTGGTCGGTCACCGGGCGGCAGTCGGTGTCGAGGAAGACCGTCTCGGTGAGCGGCGGGAGCAGCGCGTCCGCCCGCCGCTGAAGGGGTCGCGAGGCGTCCCCGTGGTGGCCCTGTTCGGCGAGGAAGCGACGGGCCTCCCGGAGGTCGGCTGAGACGACATAGTTGAAGCGGAACCCGACCCACTCGGCCCCCTCGGCGGCGTCCCACCCCTCGGCGCACCGCCAGAGGGCGAACGACTGGCCGCGGTCGTCCCACCGCAGGTAATTCGCCATGGCATCGACGAACCCCTCGCCGATCCGCAATACGGGTGTCCCCTCGACGCGGAGTGCGACGGCGCGGTCGAACGCCCCGGGCCGCTCGATGTGCCGGGCGAGGCGGTGCTGGAGCCAGTCGCTGGGCACGAGCGTCCGCAACACGCCGTGGACGTTCACATCCGGAGCGTACAGCGTGGTACGCTCCTGCCGGTAGAAGTCCTGGTCCCGGCGGAACATGAGCGCCTCGCCGACCCAGGCGTGCATGTCCGCCTCGGCCGCGGCGTAATCGGCCTCCATCGTCTCGACGGAGGCGAAGCAGGAGACGGCGTCCTGGTCGAAGGCGTCGATGGCGTCGAGCGCGTCCTGCTCGTCAACGCGCTCCCGCTCCTCGTCGCAGCCCAGGCGGACGGTTGCCACACTGGCGACCAGGCCCTCGGCCCCGTCGCGGAAGGCGCGGCCGAGTAGCCCGGCCACCGCCTCCTCGACGTAGAACTGAAGGCCGGCGATCGACCGGTCGAAAACCCCGAAACCTTGATCAAGAACCGCGTACCAGGCAGCGAAGAGGGAGCCGTTGCATTCCGGACCTATGAGGATGGTCGAGCGCACCTGGCGGTCGCGGCCGATGCGGTCGAGCCTCCCGATCCGCTGCTCCATCCGGTTGGGGGCGAGCGGGAGGTCGAAGTGGACGACGCGTTCGGCGAACTGGAGGTTCCTCCCTTCCTCGCCCGACCCGTCGCAGACGAGCACGAAGCAAGCCGGGTGGTTACGGAATCGCCGGACGGCGGCCTCGATTTCTCCTAGCGCTAGCCCGCGATGATAGGCGGCGACGGCCGGTTCCCCGAAGTCTGAGCGAAGCCGCCTGACGATGTGGTGGCAAACCGCGGTGTGGCCCGTGAAAACAACGCACTTGAACAGTTGTGAGCCGCGCGCCGCCTTCCGCACGTTGGCGAGCGACGCCGCGAGCAGGTCTATGCGGTCCCCGTCTTCGGGTTCCTCGGCAAGGACCTCCAGCATGGCTTCGAGGATCTCGCGCTCCCCCGCGAATTGCTCCGCGTGGCGGAGATCCTTCAGGTCGTCCGCCAGAATGTCTCCGAGGGACGGCCCGGTGTCCGCCCGCCCTAACCGGATCTCCACCGCCTCGCGGAGCAGTTCGAGCCAGGTGCCGGAGCACTGTAGCAAAACTGCAAAAACTCGCACGATCGAGGGTTCGTGCCCGTCGCGGTCCGCGTTGACTTGGCGAACACAGGCCGCAGCCGCGCCGTCCCGCCAGTCGTCGAGCAGCGCGTGCAAGCGGGCGGAACGGCCGTCGAGGTCGTGCTCCAGAATCCGCGGCGTCCGGTCGGAGGTGCCGACTGTGGCCCTTCCCAATAACTCGACCCCCTGCAGGTCGGTCCGGCGGCTTCGAAGCATCCGCCGGTGAAGACGGTAAGTTTCGCTGACGTGGACGCGCAGCGCCCTGATGGCCCGGTCTCGCGCCGCATCGTCAACGACCTCGCCGGCGACCGTAGCCTCCAATTCACCAGCCAAGCGGGCGAGCAGGGCGTCGTAGGGGAAGAGCGTTCGTACCCGCTCGACGCTTGGGCCGATGACGTAGGCGGGGCTACCTTCCTGGAGCGACAGCAGCACATGCCCGACCTCCTGGCGGTTACGCACCCGCGCCCGGAACCCTTCCAGGTCGTTGAGGTCGTAGGTGGCGGGGTCCAGGAGGTGGAGCATGGCCAGGAAGTCGCGCTCGTTGTTGAGCACCGGAGTCGCAGAGAGGAGGAGGAGACAGCGCGTATCCCCGCACAGCGACTGGAACTCGCCGTAAAGGCCCCGGTCGCCGGGCAGCGCCGAGGAGGCGAGGGCGGCGACGTGCTGGGCCTCGTCTATCACGACGAGGTGGAAAGGGCCTTCACCCGAGGCCTTCCGGACAGCGTCGGTGCCACGCACCAGCACGCGGCCTTCGCCGAAACGCGAGACTTGGAATTTCGATTCAAGTTCCTCCGACCACTGGTCTGCGAGCATCGGCGGGACGAGTACGAGCACGCGGCCGTCGCGGGAGTCGATCAGGTGCTGCCGGAGGATCACCCCGGCCTCGACGGTTTTGCCCAGGCCAACCTCGTCCGCGAGCAAGTACCGCTGGACCGGGTCCTCCAACACGCGGCGGGCGACCTCCACTTGGTGGGGAAAGAGGCGGATCCGCGACGAGACGAGGCCGGTCATGCCCCTGCAGGCGGCGCGCTGCCGGACGAGCGAGCGCACGAACCGGAACCGGCGGTCATGGAAGAACGGTGTCTCGTGCCCCTTGTGGACGAGCGTCTCGATGGGGTCGTCGATGGGGGCGAGGCAGCGGACGTATATCAGGGACTGGTGGAGGAACCGCACGCCGCCTTGGCGAGAGAAGACCTCGTACTCCGCGTCCACCAGGCGGCCGAGGCGGCCCATCAACCACCGGCCGCCTTCGAGGGCAACGTAGCACCGAGTTTGCGGCGCAACTGATTTTATTACATTGACTTGCGACTCTTCCACCGTCTCGACGACGCGGTTTGAGATCGAGTAGAAGTACTCGACCCGCGCGGTGCCCGACGCGCGGTCCAGCACTTTCCCGATTCCACGCATTTTCAACGCGCCGGAAGCCCAGACGAACGAACCGATTCTTACGTTGCTCGCGCTAATGGGCCCCTCCGCACCGTGACGACAAGCACCGGGGAGTTCCGATGTCACTCCAGGCATTGGGCTAGCAGTGCTTAAACGCCTAGCTAAGTAACCCAGCATTATTTAAGGTCGAAAACGCCCCGCGTAGCGATAAAAGAGCCTGAAACTTCTGCAAGGGCGACTCTGATGGCCGGAGGATCCGGCTGCCACGTTCTCCCAATCCTCATCTCCGGCCCGACCGATATTGAAAACAGCGTGCTCACGGCGCTTGCACGTTGCACTAGCTGCCGGGCCTCGGACCTTTTAGAATGTACCCAATCATGGGCTAGTCCCTGGCACCGAACTGCGGAGGACGCTTTGGGGGTGGACGTGCTTGCCATTGTAACCTGCACAAACCGGAAGACGGTCGCGCCGCCCTCCGCGCTCACCGTGCGCACCCTCGGCCCCGGTACCGCCACCGCCCGCGCTAAGGCATGGCTGAAGAAGGTACAGCGATCCGGGACCGACCTAGTCACCGCCGAATCGCTCTACTGCGGTGACCACTGGCAGGTTGTCCGGTCCCTCACTTCCGCGGCCTACCAGCGACGGCACCGAATGAGGATCTATGTCTGCTCGGCCGGTTACGGACTCGTCCCCCTTTCCGCCCCGCTTCATCCCTACGCGGCGACCTTTTCCCCTAACCACCCCGACTCGGTTTCGCAGGGTCGATCGGGACAACACCCCGGAGCGGCGAGGGCCGAGGCCGTCGCCTGGTGGAACGCTCTCTCCGAGTGGGAGGGGCCGGCACCCGGCAAAGCCCGAACCCTCGACGCACTGGCGCGAGAACACAAGGACAGCGCGATCCTGATCGCCGCCTCTCCCCAGTACCTCGACGCAATGACCGGCGACTTCGCCCGACTGGACGAGGCAGGGCGTGAGCGCCTCACCATTTTCAGCGCCGGGGCGCAGGTCGGGCACTTTCTCTCTGATCACCTTATCCCGGCCGACGCCCGCCTCCAAGAGGTCCTCGGCGGTGCGCTTGTCTCGCTCAACGTGCGCTGCATGCGTTACGCCCTCGAACATCGCGGCTCCTTACGCGGCCGGGCAGCGACGTCGCGACTGTTTTCGACACTGCTGGAGGGAAGGATCCGGCCCACCCGGCATGCGAAAGAGTCGCTTCAAGACGACGCGGTCGAGTCATACATCCGTCACGCCCTCGCGGGCGACCCCGGCCTCAGGCCGACCCCCATGCTGCGCCGACTGCGAGACGGCGGACGCGCCTGCGAGGACGCGCGCTTCGGCGCGATCTACCGGCGGGTCCGGGGGAGTTCCGGCGAGGAGGAGGGCGGAGATGGCTGACAAACGAAGGCGTTACCCGCGAAAAATCGCCCTCCGTCTGGATCAAAACGCCGCCCGCCCGCTGTACCAGTTCAGCCTCACCGCGCAGGAACTGATGTCGGTGGCCGACATCTCCAGGATCGGCCGGAGCGAAGGCGGCGGCCTCCTCGGCCACCAGCGGGGCGAGGTCCGCCGCCACATTCAGGAAATCGTCGCGTACCTGAACACCGACGACGTGCTGCTCCCGAACTCCCTCGTAGTGGCGTTCTCCCAGGCGGCCACGTTCCGGCCGATCGACGGTGCGGACCCGATCGACGACGCGACCGCCGGCGTCCTGTCGCTCCCGCTGCCGAAGGAGGGCGAGGTCAAGATTGGCTGGATCGTGGACGGCCAGCAGCGCGCCACCGCGCTCATGGAGTCCACCCGGTCCTCGTGGCCGGTGCCGGTCAACGCCTTCATCGCCGAGGACGTGGGGGTGCAGCGGGACCAGTCCCTCCGCGTGAACAACACGAAGCCCCTGCCGCGCGGGCTAATCACAGAACTGCAGCCCGAGGTCACGGGGCCGCTGCCCCGCAACCTCTCGTCGAAGAGGATCCCGGCCGCCCTGGCGGACCTCCTCAACCGCGACCCGGCCTCCCCTTTCCACGGGCTGATCCGGCGCGCCTCGACCCCGCCGGCCCGGAGGCGGGCGGCCGTCGTCGCCGACGCCTCGGTGGTCAACATGCTTGAAGAAAGTCTCATCAGCCCGGCGGGGTGCCTGTTCCCCTACCACAATATCTCGTCCGGCGAGACGGAAACGGACGGGGTCTGGCGAGTCCTACTCTCCTACTGGTCCGCCGTCCGCGCCACCTTCCCCGACGCATGGGGCCGCCCTCCCGCACAGAGCCGCCTGATGCACGGCACCGGCATCCGCGCGATGGGAAGGCTGATGGACCGGGTTGTCTCGGGCCTCTCACCCGGCGACCCCGAGTTCCGCGACCGCCTCCGCGCCGAGGTCGCTACGGTGGCCCCGGTGTGCCGCTGGACCTCCGGCCGCTGGGAGGAGATCGGCCTCGAATGGCGGGAAGTGCAGAACGTCCCGCGGCACCTGCGGATGCTGTCAAGCTTTCTCGTGCGTGCTTACCACCAGGCGCGGGAGGCAACGACATGAAGTTCTTCTTCCCCGACAGCCAGGACCTGGTCGATCCGAGTTTCGACTTCCGCACCGAGACCCGATCCGAGAGCCGAATCCGGCAACGCGACGACCAGTACCCGCACGAAATTTTCGCGGCGCCGCCTTACGACGGGATCCTGGTCTCGAAGGGGATCGTCGACGGCACCGGCGGCGAGTCGAGCGGCCGATACACCGTCGCCCAGCGGCACAGGCTCCTGCGAGTCGGGGTGCGTGAGTTTTTCCGACTCGGCGACATCAAGCTCGAGACGATGGGGGATTGCGGGGCGTTCAGTTACGTCCGCGAGAAACGCCCACCTTTCTCCGCCCGGGAGGTCATCGACTTCTACATCCAGTGCGGCTTCGACTACGGTCTGTCCGTCGACCACGTCATCCTCGGGTACAACGCCGAACTCGATGCCGCGCTGCCGGGGATTGAGGCAGTCCCGGAGGAGTGGCGGGAGCGGCAGCAAATTACCTTCGAACTGGCGGAAGAGTTCATGCGGCTCTCACAGGGCCAGGCCTGCCGGTTTACCCCCGTGGGCATAGCGCAGGGGTGGAGCCCGGCGTCCTACGCGCGGGCCGTCGAGGAACTCCAGAACCTCGGCTACCGTTACGTCGCCATGGGCGGGATGGTGCCGCTTAAGTCGCACGAGATCCTCGCGTGCCTCCAGAAGGTCAAGCCCATCCTGCGGCCTGACGTTTCCGTCCACCTCCTCGGCGTGACGCGGCTTGATCGCATCGAGGAGTTCCGCAGGCTGGGCGTCGTGAGCTTCGACAGCACCTCGCCCCTTCGGCAGGCGTTCAAGGACGACAAAGACAACTACTACACAGCCGGGCGGACGTATTGCGCCCTGCGGGTACCCCAGATCGAGGGAAACGCGAAGATGCGCAACCGCATCACGGCGGGCGAAGTGAATCAGACGGAGGCGCGCCGGCTCGAACGCGGGTGCATCGACGCGCTGGAGCGGTTCGACCAGGGTGAGTGCCAGGCCGAGGAAGTCGTCTCCGCCCTGCGCGCGTACGAGCTCGTCCACGACGGGCGGACTGACCGGTCGGCCACCTACGCCGAGATTCTCCGGGACCTGCCGTGGAGGGCCTGCCCCTGCGAGATATGCAGGCGGCTCGGCATCCACGTCATGATGTTCCGCGGGGCTGAGCGCAACCGCCGCCGCGGCTTTCATAACCTGTTCGTCTTTTACCGCAGGCTGCGAGAAATATTCGGCCCTCCCGGAGGCCGCAGCCAGAAAGGATTGACCAATGTCGCACGATAGGAACGGCACCAACGGCACCCCCGTGAATCACCTCCGCCTCCCCGCCCTGGAGGTCCGCCAGGGTCCTGGGAGGACGCTCTACAGTTTCGCGCTGGACGGCAAGGCGCTCGCACAGATCACCACGGTCTCCCGCGTGCGCCGGAGGGACCGCGCCTCGATCGAGGGCTACCAGCGACCGGAGGTGCTCTCCCACATCGGCGAAATCAGGAGCTATCTCGAGAGCGACCGCCCGATGATCCCCAACGCGGTCGTCGTCGCGTTCGACAAGCGGGTGCGGTTTGAGCCCCTCGCCGGGGGGAAAGGGAACGAGGATTCTCGCTTCGGCACCCTCGTGATCCCGGTGGACCCCACGCTCCCGGAGGAGGACCGCCCGGGGTGGATCGTGGACGGGCAGCAGCGGATCGCGGCGGTGCGCGACGCGAAAGTCGAGCGGTTCCCGATCTGCGTCGTTGCCTTCCTCACCGACGACGACCAGGAGCAGCGGGAGCAGTTCATTCTCGTGAATTCGACGAAGCCCCTGCCCAAAGGCCTGATCTACGAACTGCTCCCCACGACGAAGACGCGCCTGCCGTCGCTCCTCCAGCACCGCCGCTTCCCGGCCCGGCTCCTCGACCGGTTGAACCATGACGAGAAATCCCCCCTCTACGGGATGATCCGCACGCCGACCGTCGTTGCGGGGATCATCAAGGACAACTCGGTTCTGAGGATGCTGGAGAACAGCCTGAGCGACGGGGTCCTGTACCGCTTCCGCGGCACGGACGGCGGGGACGGTGACCCCGCACCCATGCTCGGCATCTTGCACGCCTTCTGGTCGGCCGTCGCCGAGGTCTTCACGGACGCCTGGGGGGTCAATCCCCGCCGATCCCGGCTGATGCACGGCGCAGGGATCGTGAGCGTCGGCTTCCTCATGGACGCCATCGCCGACAGGCTCCGCCGCACGGGGCTGCCGACCAAGCAGCAGTTCTGCGACGACCTGCTGCCGCTGCGTGAAGCGTGCCGGTGGACCGACGGCTTCTGGGACTTCGGGCCAGGGATGCAGCGAAAATGGAACGAGATCCAGAACACCCCGAAGGACATACAAGTCCTCGCTAATTACCTGCTCGTGCAGTACAAGCTGCGGGTGTGGAACAAGGCACCCCACCCCGCCACCGAACAGGCGGCCCCGCCGGAACCGGTATCGGCGTAGCACGATCACAAGGAGCGAAGCATGAAGCTTTCGTTGAACGTCGAGCAGCGGCTGGAGCCGCTACGGGGCAAGCCCGACGGCACCCTGGTCGTCCACGAGATTTACCGCAGCGTCCAGGGCGAGTCCACATTCGCCGGGCTGCCCTGCGTCTTCGTCCGGACGACGGCCTGCAACGCCCGGTGCGTGTGGTGCGACACGCCGCACGCCTTCCGCGAAGGGGCGGCCGTCCCCCTACAGGACGTGTTCGACCGGGTTCTGTCCTTCTCCTGTCCGCTCGTCGAACTCACCGGCGGCGAGCCGCTGCTCCAGCGGGAGTCCCTCCCGCTGATGACGTCGCTCGCCGACGCCGGGCTCACCGTCCTGTTGGAGACGAGCGGAACCGTGTCCGTCGAGGGGGTGGACCCGCGCGTGCGCGTCATCATGGACCTCAAGTGCCCCGACAGCGGCGAGTGCGAGAACAACGTCTGGGAGAACCTGGCCCTCCTCAAGGCGTCGGACGAGATCAAGTTCGTGATCGCTTCGCGGCGGGACTTCGACTGGGCGGAACGCGCCATCAGGCAGCACGCGCTGGACACCCGTTTCACGGTGCTAATGAGCGGCGTGTTCGGGCCGGTGAAGCCGGCGGAACTGGTGGACTGGCTGCTCGCCTCCGGGCTTCAGGTCCGCATGCAACTCCAAATGCACAAGTACATCTGGGAGCCACTGGCCCGCGGCGTGTAGCCCCGCAGCTTAAAACTGGGGTTGCGCTTCAACAGTCGATTCTGCGAGGCCACTATTGGCCGTGTTGCAGTTTCGCAACGAAGCGCGTAAGGTCTGCGGGGAGTGGCATTTCCCAGTGCATTATCACTTCCGAAACGGGGTGCACGAAGCCGAGTTCGGTGGCGTGAAGTGCGAGTCGCGGTGCGCCGTCGGGATTGAGTACGGTGGTGCCGTTCATGTTCTTGATGTAAACTTTTTCGCCGCACACGGGGTGCCCCGCTTCTGAAAGGTGGATGCGAATCTGGTGCGTTCGCCCCGTTTCCAGTCGGCACGTCAAGATCGTGTGCTTCGGCAACCGCGTTTGCACTTCGATGTGCGTGATCGCTTCTTTGCCCGTGGAATCGGCACTCCGCGTACTACCACGGCGGCCATCGCCCCGATCCCGCGTCAGGTACGAACGTATCGTCCGGGCTACTAGTGTGCCTGGCACAATCGCCAGATACCGGCGAACGACCGTATGTTTGCGGAACTGCATACCGAGGACGCGCTCCGCCAACACCGTGCGCGCAAACACTAGCAAACCGCTCGTTTCCTTGTCCAAACGATGCACGATCCGCAGCGGTGGTAGTGTTTTCAGCGAGCGGTTGAGGCGCTTCGCGATGGCCGCATGTGCGAGATCGTACAGCGTCGGGTCGAGCTCACGGCGTCGCTCGGACCATTCGAGTTCGGCCGGATGGCGAACGCTACTGATTCCCGATGGCTTCTCGACAACGACCACATGATCGTCGAGATGACGAATTACCAGCGTATCGGCAACCGCGTTCCGCGACGCACTGGCCGGCCGAATCAACAGTTCGATAATCTCGCCTTCGCGCACTCGCCGTGCGGCATCCGCACACACCGTATCGCCGATTTTCACGCGGCGATTTTCTATGAGCGCCTTCACATCGCTCCACGACGGTTGGTGAACGTGCAACCGCGAACGCAACACTTTCGCAAGCGTATGTTCGGCTTCAGGGGCAATGACAGTAAACGGTGGGAGTACGAGCATCACTATTAAAGAACAGAAAGAGGAATTGAACGGCCAGTAGATTGCCTCGATTCGTTGCTACGCTGCGAAAACAACGCATCGCGGCGAAACGGGGAATACTGTACAATCTCACACAAGGTAACTTCGGGGAACGCACATGACGACGCTGACACAACCGATGACGATGACCGACCTGCTAGCGATGCCAGACGATGGCAAGCGGCGTTGGCTCATCGATGGTGAATTGCGGGAGGAAGACATGACGCGACGAAATCGTTATCATTCGGTTTCGATGGCGAATGCGTCGACGTTTTTGAACAATTGGCGGTACGCACAACCGCGACCATGGGGTAACGTCGTCTGCGGCGAAGCGTCGGTGCAACTTCGTGCAGATGATGAAACGACGGGGTTCGGTGTCGATGTGGCGTACGTTTCGGCCGATGTCATGGTGGCGCAAACCGACGCGCACACGATCATTCACGGCCTGCCGACACTGATTGTGGAAATCACTTCGCCGAGCACAGTGCTGGAAGACTTGCACGAAAAGATCAACACGTATCTTACATCAGGGGTGCGGCTCGTTTGGGTGATCGATCCGCACTACCGGACCGTCACCATCTACCAGCCCAACGACGAGCCGACGTTCGCCAATGCCCGGCAGGAACTGACCGGTGGCGACGTACTGCCCGGCTTCGCGGTGCTGGTGTCGCGGTTGTTCGAGTAATTTCCGTTTGTAACGATCCGGCGATTGCGCTGGATGTTGCATTCCGAAACGATTGCCCGTTAAGTGCCTGTTCGCTTTCGAACAACTCGCGGTTTTGCACTTCGATATTGTTGCCCACAAGCGGTTCATCGGGGATATTTATGCCAATCTGACCAAGGACGGCCGGTAGCCGGTCTGCGTACGGTCCAGATGCCACGCACAAAGGATGGATCCGATGAAGATGCCGACCGTCGCGAGTTTGCTCGCGATCCCCCTCTTGTTCGCCATTTCGAGCCAAGCGCAGGCCCAACCCCAATGCCCGTTCCCGAATCTGGGTTGCGGCGGTTCTTGTATGGGCTTGTTCAGCAAGATTCACCAGCACGGCCCGCTGTTCAATTACGGCCCGTACTACGGCTACTACCCGTTCGAGCCGTACGGACCGTGGACGTCCGACCTCCGCTATAACCCACCGCAAAACAACTGTGCTGATGGCCATTGCGGTGGCAGTGGATGTTCCACTTGCGGTTCGCGAGCGGGTTGGGGCCGATACGCCCTGACGACGCTCGGCAACGTCTTCCATCGTGTGCATCCGCTCGCCCATCGCCATAAATCCAGTGCGTGCAGCAGCCCCGGCGGTTGCGGTTCGAGCGAAGTCGTCAGCGCCACGGTGGCACCAGCTACCGAGACGATTGCACCCGCGCCAGTGTTGCAACCCGCGCCGATGGTTATGCCAACTGAGAATACCGGTGCGACGGGCGTACTGACCGGACGGGTGAAGTAACGCAGGCAATTTGAATCGGTGAATCGGATCGAGCGCGACGTGGGGATTACCCGTACGCCAGCCACAGAAAACGGATCCTTACCGGGTCCGAAAGCCGACGCGAACGACGATCGTCGGGCATGTTGTTGAAGTCGAATTCTCGGTGCGCTCGCAGGGAGTGTGCCAACGTTTCAAGGATCGAAACTGCCGAGAGGGATTATGAAGACATTTTTCTATTCGCTAGTCGCCATTGCGATGGTGGCTGTTACCGCGGTCGATGTTCGTGCGGGCGGTTGTTCCGGCCCAGGCTGTGCACAGTCGGCCGCACCGACGACTCACCCACAAGGCCCGTTCGCGAAGCTGTTCGGGAAGAACCCGCTGCCCGCGTTCCAAGCCGCCCCGTGGTACCTGTACTGGCCGTACAACGGCCACTTCCAGACGCCCGCCCCGTTGATGGGTGCGTACTACGCCCCGCCATCCGGCCCCGCAATGAACCCGTACTTCCCAGGTGGCGGCCGCTAAACAGCTCGCGACAATGATATTGATTCGCCGATCCGTCGCCGTGAAGGGCTAACGCTCTTCTGTGCGGCGGATCGGTTTTTTTATCGTTCTCCCGTCGAAAACGACGCACGTGTTGCGGTATACTGTGTCAATTCGATGATCGCTCTAAAATCTTCTTCCTCGTAGCTGCGAGACACATAATGTCCAATCCCATACATGGCGAACTCGTTCCCGTTGGCGGTGGCGATGCGATCCCGCTGATTCGGGATGTGATGACAGTCGGCCGACGCAAGTCGAACGACATTTGCCTCGAATTCGCCAACGTTTCGAGTATGCATTGCGAGTTCACATTCAAAGCGGGCGTTTGGTACGTTCGCGATATGCGGAGCCAGAACGGCACGAAAGTGAACGGGGAGCGAGTCGCGCAGCGGCTCATCAAACCGGGCGATCTCATCGGCATTTCGAGCCATCAGTTCAAGATCGAATACCAACTCTCCGCCTCGGCCCAAATTGTCGCAGAAGAAGCCGCCCACGCCACGGAAGACGTCTTTGCACAGTCGCTCATGGAGAAAGCGGGCCTCGCAAAACCGAAATCAGCAAAAGACGATTGATCTTTTTCGCATCTATCAGAGCAACTGTTCGTAAGACAATATCTACGGGTTTCGGATGAATTCGCGGTTGCGTGTAGGAGCGGACATGTCTCAATCTTTGGTGGGCAAGGTGGCGGTGGTGACGGGGGCGTCGTCGGGGATCGGTCGGGCGACGTCGGTGGCGCTAGCGAAAGCCGGTGCCGATGTCGTGCTAAACTACTATTCGGCCGAGCAGAATGCGATGGAAGCGGTCGAGGAAATTCTCGCGATGGGTCGCAAAGCGATGGCGTCGAAAACCGATGTTTCCGACCCTGCTGCCGTCGATGCGATGATCGCGGAAACGGTGAAACAGTTCGGGCGAATCGACATCTTCATCTCGTCGGCGGTGTACAGCGATCGCGAGCCGTTCCTGACGGCAGACCTCGCCGGTTTTCGCCGCACGATCGAAGTCTCGATGTTCGGGGCTTACTACTGTTTGCGGGCGACGTGCAACCAGATGGTCAAGCAAGGGCAGGGCGGTGCGGTCGTGATCGTCAGTTCGCCACACGCGCAGATCGCGTTCCCAAATGCGATGGCGTACAACATGGCCAAAGCCGCGATCGATCAGATGGCCCGCACCGCCGCGTGCGAACTGCTTCAAGAGAAAATCCGCGTCAACATTTGTTACCCCGGCTGGACCGATACGCCCGGCGAACGCAAGTTCTTCACCGAAGAGATGATCCAAAAAGCAGCTAAGTCGTTGCCGTGGGGCCGACTGGCGACATCCGAAGAAGTCGCACGCGCGATTCTGTTCCTCGCGGAACCGGCATCGGATTATATCACTGGCGAAATCCTCCACGTCGATGGCGGGCTGTTCTTGCCGTATTGGTCCAAGCGCGACACGGGCGAGTTTTAACCCTTGCGGTACCGCTGGATTTGTGCCAACATGCATATTGCACTTCGCGTTCTGTCATCGAAACCACCCTCGAAAGAATCGGAGTCGATCATGGCCACGCGACCGGCAGTACACGACGATGAACTGAAAATCGATCCCATCGAGAATGCGGGGTTCCGCGACCTCGATCCCGATGGCATCCTCGAACAGCCATTCTGGGAGCGCTACAACAAGCGGCTTGAGATGCCAATCGGCATCGCGATATCGATCCTGATGCTGGCCGTTGCCGTGCTCGGAGCGTTTTATTTTCAGCAATTGTTCTCCACCCGCGACAAGCACCCCGTACCCGTGATCGCCTTCGGCGACGACGATGCGGGCAATGGCAGCGAAGGCAGCGGCGGTTCGCAAGACCTCGCGCTCGGCCAGTCGCCGCAACCGTCCGATGCGAATCGTGCGGATAAACAAGCCGAAATTAACGCGGTCAAGGAAGAATTTCGCGAGCGAATCCAAGTCGATGGCGGTGGCGATGTCGAAATTTCCGAAGGCGCAGCGGCGGTGCTGGCGACGCTCGACAAGACACTGCGTGACAAACTTTACGGTGCGAAAGCTGGCACCGGCTCGGGCACGACCGGAGGAAACACGGGGAACGGCACCGGCCCGGGTGGTACGGGCGCAGACTCCAAGAGCCAGCGAGGAATGCGTTGGCTGATCAAATTCGACACGAATAACGGCGTCGACTACATCGCTCAGATGGCGGGGCTGAAGGCGATCTTGTTGGTCCCGAGCCACGATGGCAAGAAGTTTTACATCTTCAAAAACCCGTCGTCACCGAAGCCGCTCGTCGTGGCGACCGATGCGGAACTGAACCAGATGGCGGCCGAAATGATCCGCTTCGAAGATGGCCGCCCGCGTTCGGTCGAAGTCGTCGGCGAGACGCTCCAACTCGATTTTAAGCCGGTCATGTTCATCGCGTACTTCCCGCGCGAATTTGAAGACAAGCTCGCGGGACTCGAAAGAAGTTACAAGGGCAAGGATGCGGAAAAAATCAAGCAGACCACCTTCAAGGTCATCATGAAGGGCGGCAAGTACGACTTGATCGTCACCGATCAGATTCTGCGGTGATCGCTCAGCCGCTGGTTTTCTTCGGCTTTCGGTAGATCTGTTTCACGTCGGCGGCCTTGGCTGCGTCGTGCAGTTGGGCCTCGATTCCCCACGGTACCCGGCCATCGACTTCGAGCATCATCTCGCGGCGGCCGGTCGATTTCACGATCTCTTTCATTTCCCGTTCGATATCTTCCAACTCGACGAGCTTGTCGTTAATTCGCACCCGTGGCCGGTCGTCCGCCATCCACGCCTCGACGCGGAACACTTGCGCTTCGACATCTTGCGGTGTGACCTTTTTCGTCGCCCCTTTGCTTTCATCGGGTTCGTTCGGCAGCTCGATCGTGCGGCGAAGTGCGGAGTACGACGTCGTGAGAATGAAGAAGATCAGCAACACGAGCGCGACGTCGATCAGCGGGTTCATGTCGAGTTTGGTATCGTCGGGTTTTTCGACGGGCGGCGGTGCCATCTCCGCGACCGCTTCTGAGAAAGCGGGGTGATCTTCGATTGCAAGCCAATCGCTGTCCGTAGGGCCTCGGACTTCATCCGAAGGCTCCCATTCGCCATCGCGCAGTCCTTCGAGAACGGCGTTCGGCGTCGCCACCGTCGCGACCGAATCCGACCCTTCGAACCGGATCGACCATGCAGTACTCATGTGTTTTTCTCGTTGACTTCGGCACCGAACTGCGAGATCTTTTTCTCGTCTTTTCGCCGTTGCAGTT
Source organism: Limnoglobus sp. (assembly GCA_025353985.1). Classification (GTDB taxonomy): domain Bacteria; phylum Planctomycetota; class Planctomycetia; order Gemmatales; family Gemmataceae; genus Limnoglobus. The sequence goes on along the minus strand of JANXNT010000696.1, from coordinate 1,026 downwards.
CCTTGGATAGTTCGTGGACGCGTTCGCTCGGCAGTTCCTTGTGGCAAGCGATTCGCACCTCCGGCGGCGCGTTACCTTCCGCACGAACTTCGGCGAGTTTCGCATCGAGCCGGATCAACGCCGCCGCCAACGTCGGCAGTTCGGCATCGATTTTCTCCGGAGCGCGATCCCCGATGCGCACCGAGTAAATCACTTCGCCCAAAGGATTTTTGTCGATTGTGACCGTGAACGCGTCGCCACCGGTTTTCAGGTCGGCGATGTTCTTCATCTCCGGCACCGCCACGGGCGACAACGCAGAAACCGCCGCCGTCATCATGAAGAAAATCAGCAAGACGAGGCTGATATCGATGAGCGGGATCATGTCGACATCATCGTCGTCGTCTTCGCGCGATTTGCGCCAGCCGACATCCATCTCGACTGGCTCAAGGGCTTCGTGTGCCTTGACGGGAATCGCGGGTTTGGCCGTCGTCGACTTCACGAATAGGTAGTCGCCGATGATGTCGTGATCGGCGGCGCGCACCCACGGTTCGTTGGTACCGGCGGGGCGAACTTTATCGTCGGCAGCGAGGCGACCTTGCTGCGCCCAATCGGTAACGGCCCCGAACGGCACGCCTTTATAGACCGTGTTCGCGGCATGAACCCACACATCGAAAGCAAGTACGGCCATGTTGGGAGCCTCAGCGAAGTAGCCCTCTCGCTCCGCGAGAGGATAGCAAAAACCAGCGCAACCAACGCAGGGTGATTGGATGCGCTTTGTTAGCCCGAAGCGCTAGCAAGGGAGTCGTGGCGAGTCTTCGAGACGCGACGCAAAACCTTCATGCAGGGCGTACGAACCATCGTGTTTCGAAGATTCACCACGACCCGCGATCTCAGCCGTTGGAATGTCCTCTTTCGCTAGCGCTTTTGAAGTTGCGCCATTTGTGATCCGGGTACACGCTTTGACAATGTTCATCCTCGAAAAACTGGCGAGCGGCACGGCGTAAGCGTGTCCGTGGAAGCCTCTGTGGGTACCACGGACACGCTTAC
>JANXNT010000626.1 GCA_025353985.1 Limnoglobus sp. | reverse complement strand
CGGTCAGGAATGGCGCGATCATCTCGGGGAGCGCCCGCATGTAGTCCGAAGTCGCGACGATGGGGCCGTTCGTGTTGCCGAGAACCTTCTGCACGTACGGGAACATTCCCGGCTCGCTCGGGTGCAAGCGGTTGAAGCGTTCGCACTCCATCGCGTCGCGGCGAAGCATCGGGTAACTCGTCACGCTGAACACCGTACTCGCAACGCTGTACTTCTCGGCAAGGATCGCCTGAGCGCGAATCGCTTCGTTGAGAATGACGCCGCTGCCGAGGATCTGCACTTCGTGCTTCGCACCGGCTGGCTTCACCGTGCGGAACGGGTAAATCCCGCGCAAGATGCCTTCGCGCACCTGTTCGCCGGGCATCCCCGGCATGTCGTACGCTTCGTTGTAAACCGTCAGGTAGTAGAAACATTCTTCGTTGCGGACGAACATCGCGTTGATACCGTCTTCGTTAATCACGGCGAGTTCGTAACCGAACGCGGGGTCGTACGGTCGGCAACTCGGGATCGTCGCGGCGACGAGGTGGCTGTGGCCGTCTTCGTGCTGCAACCCTTCGCCGTTGATCGTGGTGCGGCCAGCGGTCGCGCCCATCATGAAGCCGCGGCACCGGCTGTCGGCCGCCGCCCATGCGAGGTCGCCGATCCGCTGGAAACCGAACATGCTGTAGTAAATGTAAAACGGAATCGTGTTGACGCCGTGCGTGCTGTACGCGGTGCCGGCGGCAATGAAGTCCGCCATCGCGCCGGCTTCATTGATGCCTTCCTGGAAGATCTGCCCCGTCGTGCTTTCGCGATATTCCGTCAGACTGCCATGATCGACCGGCGTGTACTTTTGGCCGGATCCCGAGTACATCCCGACCGCGTTGTACATCGGCGGCATCCCGAAGGTCTGGCCTTCGTCGGGCACGATCGGCACGAGTAACTTGCCTATCGACGGATCCTTGAAGAGTTGCGTCATCAACGACACCCACGCGAGCGTCGTCGATACGCCCTTGGTTTCGCCGCCCTTGCGTTCGGCGTACAACCCCTCGAAGAATTTGCGGTTCGGCGGCTCGCACGGCACGAACTTCGTGTTCCGCATCGGCGTGTAGCCGCCCACGGCCTTACGGCGCTCGTGCAGATACTTGATTTCCAAACTGTCGGCGGCAGGCACGTAGAACGGACAGGCTTCGAGTTGATCGTCGGGAATCGGAATCTGAAAGCGGTCGCGGAATCCTTTGACTTGCTTCAGGCTCAGCGTTTTCTTTTGGTGCGTCGTGTTCTTGCCTTCGCCGCCTTCGCCGGGAATTTCGTAACCTTTTACCGTCTTGGCAAGAATCACCGTCGGCTGGCCCTTGTGGTCGATGGCCGACTTGTACGCGGTGTAAACCTTGAGCGGATCGTGCCCGCCACGTCGCAGGAACTGGAGTTCGACGTTGCTGAGGTGCGAGACAATCGCCTTGAGTTCGGGCGTGTTGAAGAAGTTCTCGCGGATGAACTCGCCACCTTTGACGACGTATTCCTGGTACTCGCCATCGACGACTTCCATCATCCGTCGCGCGAGTGCGCCGGTGTGGTCGTTCTTGAGTAGCGCATCCCAATCGCTACCCCAGACGACTTTAATGACGTTCCAGCCTGCGCCGCGGAACAGCCCTTCGAGTTCCTGAATAATCTTGCCGTTACCGCGAACGGGACCATCGAGCCGTTGCAGGTTACAGTTGATGACCCACGTCAGGTTGTCGAGCTTTTCGCGTGGGGGCAGCGTGTTGCAACCGAGGCTTTCGGGTTCGTCGCATTCGCCGTCGCCGAGGAACGCCCAGACGCGGGAATCGCCTGCGGTCTTTGATAGCCCACGGTCGCGCAGATAGCGGTTGAAGCGCGCGTGGTAGATCGACATGATCGGGCCGAGGCCCATGCTCACCGTGGGGAACTGCCAGAAATCGGGCATCAGCCACGGGTGCGGGTAACTGCTGAGGCCGCCGCCCGGTTGCAGTTCCTGGCGGAAGTTATTGAGCTTCTGCTCTGGAAGTCGCCCTTCGAGGAACGCCCGCGAATACATACCGGGGCTGGCGTGCCCCTGATAGAACACGACATCGCCGGGGTGATTCTCGGTCGGCCCACGGAAGAAGTGATTCCAGCCGACTTCGTACAGTGTGGCGGCCGAGGCGAACGTGCTGATGTGGCCGCCGACGTTGGTCGTCTTGTTGGCGCGTTGCACCATCGCCATCGCGTTCCAGCGGACGACGTTCTTGATCTTGCGTTCGAGTTCGCGATTACCGGGGTAAAGCGGCTGGTCTTCGACGGCAATCGTGTTGAAGTACGGCGTGGTGATGCTGCTCGTCTGCGGGACGCCAGCCTTCGTCGCCATCGCGGCGAGGGTATCGAGGAGGAACTTGGCTCGCTCGGGGCCTTGGGTCCGGATGATCGCTTCGAGCGATTCGAGCCACTCGGCGGTTTCCTGCGGGTCGGCATCGGGTGGCAGATGCGCACTCAGATTCGCCAACGTCTCGGGGGTGACCAGCATTTATCGACCTCAAAAATGGATCTCGACGCCCAGCCGAATGTCATATTGTACGCGGGCAAAGTTCGTCGGCACGGAATCGTTCAGGGCAACGAATTCGCGGTGCGTGGTACGTTGTCCGTTTCACTATTAAGATAGAACTGTCGTTTCGGCCCGTCTACACGATCGCACCATCTCGCGCCGATTCCCGACGTGGCGGAAGGTGCGAATTGGGCATGGTTCAAAACGAGGTATCCACGTGTCGAACGTTTTGAGGTGCTCATTTTGGCCGCGCGTATCCGTTCTTGATGTAGCAGGCACACTCCCAAGTGATGTGAAGTTGCCCTTTCAGTCGAATTTTCGCGAAAACGATCATCCGATTTCTGGTACCCACTTGCTCCACTTCGTTTCGGAGAGAGCCAGTTTTTCGGGCCTGTAAGGTCCGTTCTATCAGCCCAGGTCGGAGCGAGCGAAGCGAGCGCTGACCTGGGTGGACTCCGAAAATAGCCCCGTCCTGTAAGGACGGTTCAGACAGGCTCACTCTGAACGGTCCCTACAGGACCGTCGCCGCTTGCCTCTGCCTCCCAGGCCTCCGCTCGCTTCGCGTGCTCCGACCTGGGCTGACAGAACCGGCCCTAGGCCGAAAGACTGGTCTCACAAACCATTCTTGTTAGCCCGACGCGCTAGTTTTGAAGTTGCGCGGTTTAGCCGCGCCGCGTAGCGAAGCGCGGGGCGGAA
>JANXNT010000596.1 GCA_025353985.1 Limnoglobus sp. | reverse complement strand
GACCGCCATTGCGCCATCGTCGGCGAGTACGACTTCGTATTTGAGTTGCGTCAGGATCGTGTTCGCGAGTTTGCGGATCATCGGTTCGTCGTCGGCGATGAGGATGCGTTCGCCGTTGCCGAACGGGGACTGCATCGCGGCGGATGTGCCGTGGTGGACGGCTTTGCCGTGGTGCCTGGGGATGTACGCATCGAAGCGGGTGCCGTGGCCTGGCTCGCTTTCGCACTGCACCCAGCCACCGTGCGCTTCGATGATTCCGAAGACGACGGCGAGGCCCAATCCGGTGCCTTGGCCGATCTCTTTCGTCGTGTAGAACGGCTCGAAAATTCGCGACTGAACTTCGTCGGACATGCCTTCTCCGTAGTCGCGTACCGTTAGCCGAACGTAGTCGCCGGGGCGGGCCGATGGGTGATTCGTCACTGTTGCAGGGGTGAAAATCACGTGCCCCGTGGACAACACCAAACGCCCCCCTTGCGGCATCGCGTCGCGCGCATTCAGACAGAGATTCATTACGATCTGATTGATCTGCCCGGCATCCGCGAGGACGGCCCAGAGTTCGGGTCGCGTGTGAATTTCCATGACGATACGCGGGTCGATCGTTCGGCGCAACAGCTGAACTGTCTCGCGCAGCACGCTGCCGAGGTCGGTCGGCTGAAGTTTTAACGGCGTACGGCGCGCGAAGCCCAACAGTTGCGACGTGAGTTCGGCGGCGCGGCGGGCGGCCCGTTCGGTGCTCTTCAAAAGCTCGTCTTGCGGTTGGCCGCGCAGTTCCTCGCGGGCCAACTCGATGTTCCCGAGTACGACCGTCAGCAGGTTATTAAAGTCGTGTGCCACGCCGCCCGCGAGTTGGCCGACGGCTTCCATTTTCTGCGCTTGCCGGAGTTGATCTTCGAGCCGTTTGCGCGACGAGCCATCGCGACCGATCGCGACGAGACCGATGATCTCGCCGGAGTCTTCGCGGATCGGCGAGAACAGCCAGTCGACGAGGACATCGCGGCCCGACGGGTGGCGAACCCATACTTCCAGACGAACGGGCTTACCCGTTTTCAGGGCATTCGCTTCGACGACTCGACACTGGGCGGCCCATTCGTACGGGAAAAGTTCTAGGCAGCTTTTCCCGAGTATCGCACTCATCGGCAACGCGGCAAAGTCTTCGAATGCGGCGTTGCCACCGGTGAAAAGCAAGTCGCGATTCTTGTACAAGATCACATCGGGGATCGAGTCGAACAGCGCGTGGAGGAGCGCATGTTGTTCGCGGAATTCGCGTTCGGTGCGGGTGCGATCCGTCACGTCGCGGTAGTTGAACACGACGCCGTTGACATCGGGGTTATCGAGTCGGCTGACGGCGGTCATTTCGATGTTGCGCCAACTGCCATCGTCGTGTGCCATTCGCACGTGCCACACGACGTCTCGCCCTGGCCGGGAGATCGACTGCATGAGGTTCTTGCGTGCCTCCGCACGGTCGTCCGCGTGAATCGAATCGAACAAGCTGCGGCCTTCAAGTACGGCGGGTAGGTGGCCGAGAATCCGCGTCAACGTCGGGCTGGCGTACTGCACTTTGCCCCGCGCATCGGCAACCAGAATGCCGTCGCCGGACTTTTCCACCATTGCCCGGAACCGCGCTTCACTTTTCCGCACGCCCGCTTCGGCCAGTTGCGCACGGCCCAACGCATCGCGGCGGTCGGTGTCGTCGCGCACAGTGTAGAGCGCGTATGTGGCCGGCTTCGCGTGCAACCGGGTGACGGTAATCGTAACCGGCAACCAACCCGGCGACTGGCGCACTCGCAACAGGAAACCGCCCTGCCCGTGGAACAGCGTCGTCTTCTCGGTGGCTTCGCGGAGTGGATCGGAATTGGTTTTGGCTTCGTCGAAGCGGAACAGATCCGACGCCTGGCAGCCGTTGAGTTCGTGGCGGGGAAAGCCCGTTAGCCGCAGCCCGGTTTTGTTGACTTGCAGTATCCGATCCGACTCGGGTTCGATGAGGAACAGCGCGTCGCCGTTTTCCTCGAACAACCGCAAGGCGAAATCGGGCTGGCCGAACACATTCGCCAAGATGGCGTCGGTACTGGCAACGTCTTTGCGCTGTATGTCGGGAGAAGAAACCACCATAGGATATACTTAGCACCGATAGTACGGGCGACGAACTTTCAACAAGCGTATCTTACGCGACATCGCTCCGCAACGAAATTCACGAGAACATCCCATGGCGACGATCATCGGCCGGCGTACCGTTTTGGCGGGGGCGACGGGCGGAATTCTCGCCGCAACGGGGTGGACGGCGCGCGCCGACGAAGCGAAACCCGCCGAGCCGTTCCGATTCTGCTTAAATACCAGCACGGTACGCGATAACGGCAAGTCGCGCCCAATCGTTTCGCTCATCGAAATCGCATCGAAGGCGGGTTATCAGGCGATTGAACCGTGGATTTCCGAACTCGATACGTACGTGAAAGATGGCGGCTCCTTGAAAGATCTTGGGACGCGAATCGCCGATGCGGGGCTGACCGTACCGAGTTCGATCGGCTTTGCCGAATGGATCGTCGACGATGAAAGCCGACGCAAAAAGGGCCTCGAAACCGCAAAGCGCGACATGGACTGGGTGCGGCAGATCGGCGGAACGAAGATCGCCGCACCGCCGATCGGCGCGACCGGCGGCACCAGCAATCGCGACGACCCGAAGGCGAGTCAGCCGGTCTTCGATTACGTGCTCGCGGCGGATCGCTACCGTACGCTGCTCGAACTCGGTCTGACTATGGGCGTGACGCCGCAAGTCGAAATCTGGGGCTTCTCGAAGACGCTCAAACGCCTCGGCGAGGCGTTCCTGATCGCCTCCGAATGCGGCAAACTCGGAGGTTGCATTTTGCCCGATGTGTACCACCTGTACAAAGGCGGCTCGGACTTCGCGGGCCTGAAGCTCATCGGCGGCGCGGCCATCGGCATCTTCCACGTCAACGATTACCCGAAGAAAGATCGAGGCACCATCAGCGACGCCGACCGCGTCTACCCCGGCGACGGCATCGCCCCACTCGGCGAAATCTTCCAAACGCTCCGCGCCATCGGCTATCACGGCTACCTCTCGCTCGAACTTTTCAACCGCGAATACTGGAAGCAAGACGGCCTCAGCGTCGCCAAAACCGGCCTGGAGAAAATGAAAGCCGCACTCGCGAAGAATTAGCCGCGACGCGCAGGCGTAGCGAAGTGCGTGGACGTCACTTATATTCAGGCAATCCCATGTTCTCCGATGCAATCCTACTCACTGGGCCGACGGGTAGCGGGAAGTCGGCGGTGGCGGTGGCTTTGGCGAAGCGGATCGGCGCGGAAATTCTTGCGATGGATTCGATGACGGTTTATCGTGGCATGGACATCGGTACCGCGAAACCGACGGCACAGGAACGGGCCGAGGTGCCGCACCATCTCATCGACGAACTCGAACCGCATGAATCGGCGAATGTGGCGTGGTGGTTGGCGCGGGCGACGAGCGTCTGTGCGGAGATTCGCGCGCGAGGCAAACGACCGCTGTTCGTCGGGGGCACGCCGCTGTACCTGAAGGCGATTCGCCACGGGTTGTTCGACGCCCCGCCCGCCGATCCGCTCATTCGCGCGAAATGGGATGCGTTTGCCGAACAGCACGGTCTGCCGAAATTGCACGCGCAACTGATGGCCATTGATGCGAAATCGGCGGCGCGATTGCACCCGAACGACGTTCGCCGCGTGGTGCGGGCGCTCGAAGTCTACGACCTGACGGGAAAGCCGCTCAGTTCGTTTCAGCAAACGTGGGATTCGCCGAGTTTCGCGAATGCGACACCGGCGACCGCGTCGATACCATGTGTAATCTTGGAATGGCCCCGCGAAGAGCTGTACGCGCGAATCGATCGCCGCGTTCGCACGATGTTCGATGCCGGTTGGCTCGAAGAAGCCCGCAGGTTGCGTGCGCAACCGCTGAGCCGCGAGGCGGGTCAGGCACTCGGGTATCGGGAACTGTTCGCACTGCTTGAAAGCGAAACCACCGATGTGGAAGCGACAATCGCGCACATTCAGATGCGCACGCGGCAGTTCGCCAAGCGGCAATTAACGTGGTTTCGCAGCTTAAAATTTTGCACGGCCGTGGCAGCCGATTCGGCTGATATTATTGGGGAAATCGCAGACTTGTGCCTATTGCCGGCGAAAATATAATCTAGATAATCGGATTTGTGCAGAATAATGAATTGACAATTGCGTTACAAGTCGCAAAGATAGACCCTAGTTACGGAAAGCGCGCCGATTCTCTGCTCTCGCCTCGGCTTTGCGTTCTATAGCTATGGTGGTAACTTTCGAATACGTTCGAGAAGGCACGATTCGTTTCGTGCTCGCATTGGCTTGGAAGGGTCGCGTATGCCAACTGTCACATTCCTCGTGTTAGAAGGCGTCGATAAAGGTCGCGTATTTCGCGATTTATCGATACCCGTTACGATTGGCCGCGAAGAAGGCAATGGACTGCGCCTGAACGACGAGCGAATCAGCCGTTACCACGCCAAAGTGCAGCACGAAGATGGCGATATCATCATCACCGATCTCGAAAGCACCAACGGAACCCGAGTCAACGGCACCACCGTGCAAATCCGGCGATTGCGGCCCGGCGATCAAGTCTCGGTGGGCCGGTCGATGTTGCTGTTCGGTACGATGGAAGAAATCGCGTTACGCCGTGGCACCCCGCCCGTGAAATCGATGTCGCAGGCCGTGCATACGCTTCGCGCCGAAGAACTCGCCGCCGGTATGGGGGCATCGGGCAAAGTCTCCGTCGACGAATCTCGTCGCAGTATCAGCGAAGTCGGTTCGAGCACCGATTGGAGTCCGCGCGATGTCGACATTCCGCCACTGCCGATGAAACTGTCCGGTTCGCAATCTGCACGCATTTCCGAAGTCTTCGACTACCTCCATCGCGGCCTCACCATCGCCACCGAAAACATCGAATCCAACGAAGACGGCACCGAAGTCCGCCTCGGTTTCGACGAATGGCAAACGATCATGGCCGTGCAAATGCTCCTCGCACGGTACGTCCGCATGGTGGCCGAACCTGACCAACGCTAGTCGCTATGGCTTTACGATTTCCACGATGGCGTCGAACAGTTCGCCCTTGCGTTTGCCATCGCGTGTGATGTCGAATGCGACGATCTGCACCCCCGGTTTTGCACCCGGTGCCGCCTTCAGGCGAACGCTAAACTTCGCCCGTGCCTCGGCTGCGAGTTGGCCTTCGAGAAATCGCGGTTCCGCGATTAGGCCCGGCGGCGTATGAATCTCGATGCGATGCGTTTGCATCTGTTTTTGAAAGTTCCGCACTTCAATTTTCAATTCGATCGTCTCCCCCGTCTTCACCGTCGAACGATACGGTTCCGCGCGAACCCAGAACGGATCGAACCCGTATTGGTAGTCTTTTTCGGAGCTGAGTGTCTGGAACGAATCGCGCATTTCGTACGACCATTTTCGGTAGCGTTCGATGAACTCGGTCGGGCGATCCATCACGTACGAGTGGCCGCCCATCAGCAGATCGGGCTTGAGTTTTTTCAGATATTCCGCGCCGTAAATGTAACCTTCCTCGAAGATCGCGCTGTTGTGCGCGACGACGGCTTCGTGGCCGGTCTGCCGGGGATCTTCGGGGTCGCCGAAAATGTTATCGCCGGTAAACGCGACTTTGCGGCCATCGATTTGGCCGTGGAAACAGAGCGCGAATTCCGTCTGGCCCGGCATCCAGTCGATGGTAAATTTGTGGCCTTCCCAGTCGATCGTTTCACCCGATTTGAACCCGCGATCCACGCGCACGCCACGAAGCGGCGTGCCATCGGCGGCTTTCTTGCCGTACGCCTGAATCGGGGCGGCGTAGTCGAACCGTTCGGGGTGCTCCATCTTTTCGACCATGCGGTCGAGTGCCCAAATCTTCGTGCCCCACTTCTCGCGCAGGTGGCTGGCTTCGAGGAAATGGTCGCCGTGCATGTGGCTAATCACGACGGCATCGATCGCTTTCAAACCGTAATGCTTCCGCATTCCTTCCAGCGATTCATCGAGAAACTTGATGTCCAGCAGCCCGCAATCGACCACGAGTGCCCGCCCGCTGTCGGCGAGAATCAGGCTGAAGTTCGGCCAAAACTTCTTGCGTTTGAACTTGAACAAATGCGGCGAAACCTGCGCAACATCGGTCACGAGTGTCGGCTTCGAAAGCGGATCGTGATACGCCGAGGTATCTTCGACGCGGTAACCGCGTACGTAAAGCGCCTCGAATTGTTGCAATTTCGCCTGATATTCGCGAAGTTGCGTTGCCGGATTCGCCACCGCCGGGCCGTGCGACGGCAGCAGCCAGGCCGGCGCAGAGTCCGTCAGTTGGGTCACCGACTTCCGCAACGCCCGGATACCCGCAGCGAAGCCGTAGTCCCATTCGGTGTCGAACCACGTGTGCATTTTCGCGCCGTCGAGCATGACATCGCCGCTGAACGCAATCGCGTGGCCATTCTCTTGCAGCCGATACGTCATGCCGCCGGGGCTGGTCCCGCGCGTGTCGAGGCATGCGATTTTGCGACCGTGCCAAACGAACGTCTCGTCGATCGCGAGCGTGCGATCGAGCGGGATCGGCTGGATCGGTGGCCGCACGTAACTGGTTCCATGAATCGCAAACGCATCGCGAAGGCTCGCGTTCATTTTGCGGAACTCCGTCGGCGTTTCGAAGAACGCCTTTTCGAGTTCGGGCGCAGCGACTTTCGTGACACTGCGCACAATCTTCGGCGCGCCCTGGCATTGCTCGCGATGATGATCGGTAAACAACACCCATTCGACCCGTTTCACGCCGATCTTCGCGAGGTGATCGAGCACACTACCATCGCCGAGGTTCACCAACAACGCCGCATCCCCATCGCGCAACACCCACACGTTACACCTGTCGGCCCAGACGAACAAATCCGGCATCGCCTTCGCATCCGGCTGGGAAAATTCCGCCGCACACAGCGGGCCACACCCGACGAGGAACAGGATCGAGAGAAGGATATTTTTCATAATTGGTACCGTTCAACGCCCGCGCAAAAGCGCATCCCACGATTTCACTTTCAGTAGTCGCATAAACAACCGGTTCAGTCGTGGCAGATTTTCTATTGCTTCCATTTGGGACTTCTGCTCGGACGTAGGCTTACCGAACAGCGTTCTTCCTTGGCACAGTAGTATTTTACGGGCTTGGCAAATGGCACCCTCTTACCGAATGATGTCGAACGCAACGGAATCGGAATCTTCCATCGAAATGACTCCCCGATAGATCGTTTCTGTCAACGTCACGTTCAACGCCCGCGCAAGAGCGCATCCCACGATTTCACTTTCAATAATCGCAATGACAACAAGCGGTCGAGTCGTGGCAGATTTTCAATCGCTCGCAACTGGGCCTCCTGCTCCGGCGAAGGTGTGCCGAATCGCGTGCTTCCCATGCGCAGTATCACTTTATGAGCGTGTGCGATGGCACCCTCTTCCATGATGATGTCGTATGCGACCGATTCTCTCATCGCGAATACTCCTCGATAGATCTTTTGAATGACCTCACGCGACACATGCATACCGGCCATTATAAACGATGACAACACGATGTCGGCGGCCACTTGTGGGGCCTCGGCTTCCACGCGCTCGGCGATGCGGTCCACCCACATGGGTAACGCCTGCTCCCGCGTGCGACCCGACGGCGGCCGCGCGATCACGGCCATCGGCAACAGCCCGATGCCGCCCGTCAGGAACTCCTCCGCTGGCCGTTCCCAGACTTTAATCAAGTCGAAACCGAATTGCAACTCGCCGTAGGCCACGCGATCTCGCAAGTTTGACCGCGTCGCCTTCGAGCGCAATATCACCACGGTCGACTGCACTGGCAATCGCGTGTGGTAGTGGGCCAACACATTGTACAGCAACATGCGTCGCGCGAGATTTTCGTCCGGGCCAGCTTGGATATCGATGTGAATGACGCGATCTCCGACGCGAATGAGCGTGTCGGCCGACGCACTGACCGCCGAGAGATCCGTATCGAGAACCTCCGGCGGTTCGACGATCGGCACGCCGACGAACGTCAGCCAATCCGCCGCGTGATTGCGGATCAGGGTCTTCATCGTCGCATCGAATGTCTTGGCCATCGCCCGAGTCTACACTTTGTCCAGCACCAAATCCACAATTTGCGAATGGCATTTCGGTACGGTTCAAAACGCGGAGATTTCGAGTAGCAAATTCTGCAAGTAGTAGGCACATTCCATGTGCCGTTGAGGCGGCTTGCGGCATACGACGATGTGAGCAGTTTTGGTTACATACGAACAGCACAAGGAGTGTGCCTACTACAAAATCGCGCATTCCCCTGGCAACAAAGAGCACGTCAAAACTTTCGTCGCGTTGTTACGTTACCTCGTTTTTAACCATGCTGGCATTTCCGATTACAAGCTGCTCCACAGTCGCTGAAACTCTTTCGCGAATGCGGCCACTTGTAGGGGGTTTCCGGTGTCGACAATGTTCTCTTCGTTCTGGTCGGCGGCACTTCGCGTCCAGTTGTAACTGCCGTTGAGCAAGCGCACGCCGTCGAAAATGGCGAACTTGTGGTGCATGTGAAATGGCGTCTCGTCGACCTTCACGGGGATGCCCGCATCGCGCAATCGCGGCACGTCCGAACCGAGATCGAACGCTTTGTCGTTATCCGTGAGAATGCGAATGGCCAGCCCGCGCCGATGGGCATCGAGGATGGTTCGCGTGATGCGATCATCGGTGATCGTGAACACGCAAACGTCGGCACTGCGACGACTCGTCGCGAAGCGATGTGCGATTTGCTGCCAGCACGATTCGCCCGGCGAGAAGAAAACCTCCGTTGGGGCCACGTCTGGAGAAGCCGCAGGCGTGGCGATCGGCGCGACGACTTTTAGCGTGTCTTCAAGCCAATCGAGGAGTTGCGCGGTATCCAACGAAGCCGATGCCGCGCGGGCCGCTGCAAACACCTGATGCCGCACGACGCCCCGCTGCTGGTCGGTCTTCACGGCACTCGCCA
>JANXNT010000592.1 GCA_025353985.1 Limnoglobus sp. | reverse complement strand
CGGCCCTACAGGCCGAAAGACTGGCCTCTCCGAAACGGAGAGGGTAACAGAACTCGGATGATCGTTTTCGCGGAAATTAGATGAAAAGGCCAACTTCACGTCGCCCGGAGCCTATTCCACAATTTCGCGAAGTCAATAAGTTTACGTTTAATTGACGTAAGTCGACTTTTGCACATTGTCACGGACGTACCCAAAAGTGCGCCGAAATGACACAGAAAAGGCGATTTCGGTCAATCTTGGTGCCATATTGGTACCCATTCGGTCGATTTTTGGTCCGATTTGGTCGGTACTTGCAGCGAGTGTGGATCAAAGGGCTGTCGACGTAACCCACGATAGAAGCTTAATTTGCGGCAAAAACACGGCGAACAGATCAGCAACTTGCGATCAAAAACTGGCATTTTGAGACGAAAAAACACCCGAAAAACCGGTTTTCGAGTGTTTGCAATTCGGACTTACGTCGATGATGAGAGGCCAATTACGCCGCTCGAAGGGCCGGAATTCGCTCCGCGTCGCGGAGGTGACGCAGCCCTTCGCCGACACTGCGGAACGCCTTTGCACCGAGTTCGGAACGCAACTTCGCACGATCCAGCCACAGTGTGCGGGAACGTGTGGCTTCCTCGCCGAGTTCGATGGCACTCACGGCTTCGACGTCGTCCGAATCGTAGCCGTTCAGGAACGCCACCATCGACGCGAACGCATACTCGGTCATCTTGTCCGGGCCAACCGCGTGATAGGTGCCGGTGCAATCGTGCTTGACGAGATCGAAGATCGCGGCAGCGAGGTCTGGCCCATACGTTGGCTGGCAATGGCGATCCATCGCCGCACGGATTTTGCGGCGATCCGACAGTCGGCGAACCGCATGTAACGCCGGGTTCTTCGCACGCTCTTCCGGCCCGTAAACATGGCTCGTGCGAACGATCAGATGCTGTTCTGGCAACGCGGCCCGAATCGCATTTTCCGCATGAACGACAGACTTCCCGTAGACGTTGATCGCGGCAGTGGGGCTGTCTTCCTTGCGTGCCGTCGGGCATTCGCCGAAGACGTGCGACGACGAAACGTACACCAGTTTCGCACCGTGTTGGGCGCAGGCTTTCGCCACGTTTTCCGCACCGGTGCCGTTGATGGCATGGCACTCGTCGCGGTCGGTTTCGGCGTAATCGATCTGCGTCATCCCGGCGACCAGGTACACGACTTCGGGCTGACACTCGGCGATCAACCCCGCCACCGCTTCCGCGTCGCGGACATCCAGTGGCGTCGCATCGTTCTGCGGCCAGCGATACCACGTTCCTTGGTACGGCTGCTGTCGCAGTTCGCACTCGGTAGCTAAATTTCCGCCAATCTGCCCCGAAACACCCAAAATCAAGTGGCTCATCGTGTCGTCCTCCATGACGTCTTCTTGCTGCAATTTACGCGACTTTCCGCACAACTTCGTTCCCCATCCTGGGGATTGCGGACCATAACCCGGTGACCGGTATTGCGTCGATTCGCGCGATCGCCTCGGTGGCGTCGAGTATCGCAGAAACAGCCAAATCTAGGGTTGCGGCTTCGTAGGCATCGCCCCAGTTCGGCCAGCGAACGAACGCGACTCGAAGCCCATTCGTGGCCGATGTGCGAAAATTCGGCAACGTTCCGCTTCGACCGTCGCACGCCACCGTGACCGTGGCATTTGGCCGCGCGGTGGCGACCGTACGCAAGAGCCGGTGCGTCGTGATATGCTGCGGATCGCAGGTGAGAATCGTATCGATTTCGTGAACGGCGAGTAATCGCTGAAGGGGGCCGAGATCATCCCACGAACCGCGTACCACGGACGACGATTCAAAGAGCCGACGCTGAATAAAAAGGGAATCCGCAGGCAGTTCGGTCGCAAACACCGAAACCGCACCGCCATTCGCAAACACCGCCTGCACGACCCCGCAACCGAGCGGGGAATCGCACCCGAGAACGAGCGCACGACGGCCAGGCCAGAACAGCGATTCCGTCATTCGTGCCCCTTCCGTGGGTACGACCCTTTCGCTCGCCCCCATCCATGTGGGCAAGACTATCAAAAGGGTATGCCGAATCGTTTCCGCGCGTCAAGCCGAAATTTCGCGTCACTTGCGGATGGTGACGACGTAGATTTTCGACGGAGTTGCGGAGGCCGCCGTTGTGCCGAGTGAGAAGGTACCGTCTTTGACTTCGTAGGCGAAAGGCTTGCCGGTCGTCGGGTCGTCGGGGACTGGCACGATCGTCACGTCGGCGAGCGATTTCGGGATCTGCCCCGTGGAAGCGACGTGCATCCGGACCGCTTCGACGGCACGCAACTGAGCGATTTGCCGCGTCGTTCGCGAATGAGCTTCGTGGACTTTTTGCAGCGCGGGGTACACTAGCGAAAACACGGCAAAGAGCGGGTCGTTCGCGTTCGATTTCCGTAGTTCCACCGTTCTTGCTGCAATCCGTTTCATCTCTTGCGATGCGACCGGGTAAGGCATGAAAAACAGTTTCACTTG
>JANXNT010000560.1 GCA_025353985.1 Limnoglobus sp. | reverse complement strand
CTCGGGCACAATATGGGCAAGAACGATGTATGGATTGCGGCCACTGCCAAATCCACAGGCTACCAGCTCATGACGATGGATCGGGATTTCGATCACTTGGACAACGTGCATCTTTCACTGATTTTCATCGATCCCCAGAGCCAATAATCGCCATGACCAACGACTCGTAGCAGATCGTCAACAAAGCCTGGAACTTCGCGCACGTGTTGCGGGACAATGGGCTGTCGTACATGGCGTATACGGTACAGATCACGTTTCTGCTCTTCCTCAAGATGGCCGACGAAAAGACGAAGCCGCCGTACAAAGACTCAGGACGACCATCAGTCGTTGCCGCTAAGAAACGCACGCTAAAGACCTACGGCTACCCGAATGAACGGTTTTCGCCGTTGCACAAAGTCTCCGTTTAGTCGAGTGAAGTCTATGGACTTGGGAAAGCCGTCATACCCCGCCATCTGGTTCGGCGTCTTGCCTGTTGCCCATGTGGGCGAACAACTCGGGGTAAGGGTACTCGATCCGGTGCCATGCCTCTGTCATGTACCCGGTCAGACCGCATGCGACGCACCGACATCCGAGGTAGACGAAGTCGACATCGTCGCTGCCGCGATATAGCGACACGCCGACCGCCACCTCGAAGTACGACCCGCCACGGTCGGTGCAAGGGCAACGGAAACCTTCCACGTCGGACTCCGGGTCGCCATCGTACGGACCTGCCACCGGCCGGGTGTGGAAGAGGTATTGCGTGTGGCAGGCGCGGCAGAACCAGGCGACCTCCTGATACTCGTCGTCGATCAGAACCGAGAAGACGGTGCCCCCACACTCGCAGACGGCGTCACGCACGACTTCGATGGGGTCGCCAATCTCGGCGTGGCGGGCCATCAGCGCCCGGATGTCCGCAGCGCTATCACCATACCAGTATTCCCCCCGCTCCTGGAGCGCCATGCCTGAAAGCCCTGTGAATCGTGTTCGTTGAGTGTATCGTAACCACGGTTTCCCATGAAGTAAATCAGAATGAGCAGAGATTGCCAACTGGCTATCTGCCACGACGGCAAACGTCAGGTCGTGCGATGGTTACGGTCATCGAGATCGAGCAACGACAAGAACTCGCGAAGTTCGGCGAGACGATCCGCCAATAACAATCCGCCCACCAGATCACACTTGGCTCGCTCGCATCGCTGCGGTAATCGAAGCAAAACGGCGCGTTGTCGTACGACATTCCAAAGCACAACACGCCGCGAAAGTCCACGATGTCTGGGATTGCGCTCGGGCCTCTCGCCGAACGATTTCGCGTCCCACGGACTTTCGTCCGTGGGCTTTGAGTTGGTCTTGCCCACACGATTTCACGAAGTCAATAAATTTACGTTTAATTGACGTAAGTCGACTTTTGCACACTGTCACGGACGTACCCAAAAGTGCGCGCAAATGACTCAGAAGTGCGCGCAAATGACCCAGAAAAGGCGCGCACGGTCGATTTTCGGTCGTATAGTGACGCAAAAAGGTCGGTACTTCCGGCGAGTGCCAATCGAAGGACCGCCGACGCAAACCACGACAGGATTTCAATTTACGGCAAAATCCCCCGAAACAGATCAGCGATTTGCGATCAAAAAGTGGCGTTTTGAGACGAAAAAACACCCGAAAACGCGATTTTGCCGCGTTCGCAATTCGGACTTACGTCGATTCCGTTCGGCTTAAACGAGCTTCGGTCGCGTGGCGATCGAGGTGCGGATGATCTGGAGAACCTCTTCGCGTTCGCTGCCGACGAGTGGCAGGCGTGGGGCGCGGGTGAGTTCAGTGCCGTAGCCGCACTCAGCACACGCGAGCTTGATGTACTGCACGAGTTTGATGTGCGTATCGAGGTGCAAGAGCGGCGTGTACCAGCGATAGATCTTGCGGGCTTCCGTCCAGTTTCCGGCCATTACCAGATCCCAAATCAGTCGGTTTTCTGCGGGGAAAGCGTTCACCAGGCCGGAAATCCAGCCGACCGCCCCGAGCATCACGCATTCGAGGAACAGATCGTCGACGCCGGCGAACAGCACGTAGCGGTCGCCGAGCAGGTTGATAATATCCGTGATGCGGCGTGGGTTGTCGCTGCTTTCCTTGATGCTCGCGAACTTCGGCTCGTCGGCCATCTCGACGAACATTTCGGGCGTTACGTCGGTCTTGTAGGCAGGCGGATTGTTGTAGATCATGATCGGCAAATCGGACGCGCTCGCCACGCTGCGGAAGTGCGTGATCGTCTCGCGGCGATCCGTCTTGTAGACCATTGGCGGCAATACCATCAAGCCATCGGCCCCGAGTTTCGCGGATTCTGCCGCCCAGCGGCACGAAGCGGCCGTGGTGTACTCTGCCACGCCCGTGAGTACTGGCACTCGCTTGCCGATATGCGCG
>JANXNT010000557.1 GCA_025353985.1 Limnoglobus sp. | reverse complement strand
CGAGGGGAACCCGCGAAAAGGCAAGACATTGTATAAACGACTGAAATCCCTTGCTAGCGCGTTTTGAAGTTGCGCAATTCTCATGTACGGGCACCCCCCAGGTGATGTGAAGTTACTATTGACGGTGTTTTCGTGTCATCCTGGTTTTGGTTTTATCCCAACGGGATTTCAGCGATTAGCCCCAGGTCGCGTTTCGCGCACCTGGGGTAGGCAGCCCATTTCACCGACCCCGAAGGAGTCGTAGCGGTTGCCTCTCTGGCGTGCGGAGTGTAGAAGGAACCGGTTCGCTCGTGAATATTCTTGCGAACGATGGGATGACGCCGCTACGACCCCGTTCGGGGCCCCGTTCGGGGTCGGTGGATATTTCGGGCTTACCCCAGATGCGCGAAGCGCGACCTGGGGCTAATGGCTAAAATCCCTTCGGGATAAAGAACCACCAAGCAGCCGTAACAGAAACGGGAAACGGGAACAAAACTATCGCGGAAATTTGGCCGAAAGCCCAACTTCACATCACTTGGGGGTTACCCAGATCAAACAAAAGTGAGTCCTCTTCGTCACGGTTTACGTCCTGGCCCGCACCTCGACCTTTCGGAGCGGAAGACAACACAAACCAAATGATACTGACGAAGAAAACGGTCACTAACAAACCAATTGCGACGTAGATACTGACGGGAAGTTTCGACTTCGCGCTGATTCCTTTTTTCTTTTTCTTCTTCTTTTTTCGCTGGACTGGCTCCGGGGCGTCGTCTGGATCCTCGGTGACAACCGGGCCATCGATCACGACCGCAAACCGATGCTCGCAGGCTGCGCATTGGGTGAATTTGCCCAGTTTCGATTCGGGAACCTGGTACGGATTCTCGCATTCGGGACACACAATCGACAACATGGTTGAGCCTCAGAATGACCCCGCACTACGAGCGATATAAATAACGTATCTCGCATGAAGTCGTTTGTTAAGGCGTCGCGATTCACGAAAAAAGCCAAGGGACTTTCATCCCTTGGCTTCGCTTGTCGCAGTCGTTCACGGGCTAGTACATGTCGTCGTAGCCGCTGCCGGACTTCTTCGTTTCGGCCTTCTGCACATCGGCGACGAGTGCATCGCTGGTGAGCAACAGCGTCGAAACGCTGGCGGCGTTTTGCAACGCGCTACGCACGACCTTCGTTGGGTCGATGATGCCGTCCTTCACCATGTCGACGTACTTGTCCGTACGGGCGTTGTAGCCGTGGTTGACGTCCTTGTTTTGCAGCACCGTGAAGGCGACGATGTTGCCATCGGTGCCGGCGTTGTCGGCGATTTGCTTGATCGGGGCCTTGCACGAACGCACGACGATGTTGTAACCGACCGCTTCGTCGCTGGTGAGGTCTTTCGGCTTCAGGCCTTCGCTGGCTCGCAGCAGTGCGGTGCCACCGCCGGGCAGGATGCCTTCCTGGAAAGCTGCACGAGTCGCGTGCATGGCGTCTTCGACGCGCATCTTCTTTTCTTTAACTTCGCTCTCGGTCGCGCCGCCGACGTTGATTTTCGCCACGCCACCGGACAACTTCGCGATTCGCTCGCCGAGCTTTTCCTTGTCGTAGTCGCTGGTGCTCTTCTCAAGTTCTTTCTGGATCATGGCGACGCGCGCCTTGATCGCGTCTTTCTTCCCGGCCCCTTCGATGACCGTGGTGTTGTCCTTGTCGATCTTGACCTTCTTCGCGCGGCCGAGTTGTGGCAGTTCGACGCTCTCGAGTTGCACGCCGAGGTCTTCAAATATCGCGCTGCCGCCGGTGAGGATCGCGAGGTCTTCCATCATGGCCTTGCGGCGATCGCCGTAGCCGGGTGCCTTGACCGCACAGCACTTGAACGCCGTCGGGTTACGCATCTTGTTGACGACGAGCGTCGCGAGTGCCTCGCCGTCGACTTCTTCGGCGATAATCAGGATCGGCTTGCCTTGTTGCAGAACCTTTTCCAGGATCGGCACGAGGTCGCGGTTGCTGCTGATCTTCTTTTCGTAAATGAGCACGTACGGGTCGTCGAGTTCGCACTCCATCGACTCGAGGTTCGTCACGAAGTACGGCGACAGGTAGCCGCGATCGAACTGCATCCCTTCGACGAACTCGTTTTCGGTTTCGATCGACTTGCCTTCTTCGACGGTGATGACGCCATCTTTGCCGACTTTGTGCATCGACTCGGCAATGATCTTGCCGATCTTCTCGTCGCCGTTGGCGGCGACGGTGGCAACGTTCTCGAGGTCGGCCTTGCCCTTGACGGGGATGCTCATGCCCTTGAGTTTGGCGACGATGTCTTCGACGGCCTTTTCCATGCCGCGCTTCATGAGCATTGGGTTCGTACCGGCGACGACGGCCTTCATGCCTTCGTTGAAGATCGCTTCGGCGAGTACGGTTGCGGTCGTGGTGCCGTCACCCGCCACATCGCTCGTCTTGCTGGCGACTTCGCGAACCATTCGCGCGCCCATGTTTTCGTAGTGATCGGGCAGTTCGATTTCCTTCGCAACCGTCACGCCGTCTTTGGTGACGGTCGGGCTGCCGAACGACTTCTGAATGATGACGTTCCGGCCCTTCGGCCCGAGCGTGACCTTCACGGCCCGTGCGAGCTTGGCAATGCCACGCTTCATCGCTTCGCGGGCTTCTTGATCGAATGCAATCTGTTTGGCGCTCATCTGTTGTCTCCAATAAAGTGTGTGTTCACTTTAATTGTTAGTTATGGCCAGGGAACAAGAACGTAAGTGTAGCTTAATCAAAAATCTCATCTAGGCTTGATCGCGCTTTACCATTCATCTGTGAGAACTTGGCATTGAGACTATGCGACTGACGCTCAGGTGCAAATCCTGGCCATTGAGGGAACAACCGCCGCGCCTCATCCCATGCGTGACGAAATTGCTCTTCGGGTGAGTTCAAAACTAGGCTCGTTCGAAAACGAAGTACGGGTCGAATACACCACAAGTCGCGGACTCTGAACATTCCTGGGAGTGGTAGTTCATCCGACCACAACAACGCATCAGAAGCCACATCGTAAGTTATTAAGGCATCTGACTTAAGCGTGAGATCTTGCATTGCATCTGCAATCTTCGTTAACTGGTCAGTCAACTCATTCATGTAATAACTCCGATCTACTTGGCAGGGTCACAAATCACCATCGCGGGATTGATTGCCAAACTATTCGGAACAGTGGCACGGTTCCCGGTCCGATTGGACCTGGCATTAACGAGACAGTTCCGCCAAGAACTGTTTCACCGCGTTGAGCCGCCAATCCCAGTTTTATGTAACCGTTCACGGGGTCAAATGACGA
>JANXNT010000537.1 GCA_025353985.1 Limnoglobus sp. | reverse complement strand
GGCGATGAATATAAAACGGCACTTTTAGCCGAAGGATTTGCGCGAGTGATGCCGACTTAATATGGTCGCCGTGGGTGTGCGTGAGCACGATCGCGTCGACGTTCGACCAGTTCGCCCCGATCACTGCAAGTCGTTGGCCGAGTTCTCGCGGACCCAGCCCACAATCGATGAGGATACCGCCCGATGTCGTTTGCAGAAACGAGGCATTCGCCGAACTGCCACTGGCCAACACCGTGAAGCGAGCGAACGAATTGGGAAGGGGCATACGCAACAACTTGAGTGAGTTTTCGCTTTTCGCTTGCAGTTCGCGTTGCGGTCATTTAGAGTTTCTACTACAGAGTATAGAATCCGCTTACGCGAACCTGCCCCGCCTCACCAACTTCTCGGGAGTGTTTCATGTTTGTCGTACCTGGTTTTGCTGGGAAAGATACCTGCGATGGCGTCAGCCGTCGCGAACTCCTCCGCGTGGGCAGCCTTTCATTTGCAGGGGTTTCGCTCGCACAAGTGTTGGCGATGGAAGCCCAAGCGAACGCACCGGCCCCGAAAGAAGCGGGCGGACGCGGATTTGGCAAAGCGAAAAGCGTCATTCTCGTCTATCTGCAAGGCGGCCCGAGTCACCTCGACTTGTGGGATCCGAAAGAGAACGTCCCGGACAAAGTGCGTAGCGTGTTCAAAAGCGCCCCGACGAAATTGACCGGCGTCCACCTCACCGAATTGATGCCAAAACTCGCGCAACAACTCGACAAAACCTCGCTGATTCGCTCGATGAGCTACACGCCGAACGGCTTGTTCAACCACACCGCCGCCATCTATCAGATGCACACGGGCTACACGACGGACAAAGTCAGCGCATCGGGGCAACTCGAACCGCCCAGCCCGAAGGATTTCCCAACGCTCGGCTCGAACATCATCAAGCTCCGGCCGACCGATGTACCGATGTTGCCGTTCGTGATGATGCCACGCCCACTGCAAGAATCCAACGTCGTCGGTAAGGGCGGTACCGCCGGTTTCCTCGGCAAAGCGTACGACCCATACTTGCTGTACCCATCGGGCGACGACCTCGACATGGGTAAGATGGACCGCATCAAAGTCGACGACTTGAAACTCCGCGAAGACCTCACCGCTTCCCGCATGACGCGCCGCGCGACACTCCGTGACACCGTCGCCAAGGGGATGCCGGACATCGAGAAATCGGTCAGCAAGTACGAACTCGATTCGTATTACGGCAAGGCGCTCGGCCTGATCGTGTCCGGCCGTGCCCGCGATGCGTTCGATATCACCAAGGAAAAACCCGAACTGCGCGAGAAGTACGGCAAAAACACCTTCGGCCAATGTTGCTTGCTCGCACGGCGACTCGTCGAAGCCGGTACGCGGTTCGTGGAAATCAACTGGCCGAAAGTGGCCAACAGCGATAACCACTCGTGGGACACGCACGCGGGCCTTTCGAATCGCCTGAAAAACCAAGCCGCACCGATGCTCGACGCCGGTTTGTCCGCACTCATCGAAGACCTCGATCAACGCGGAATGCTTGCCGATACGCTCGTCGTGGCGGTGGGTGAGTTCGGTCGAAGCCCACAGCGTGGCGTTAGTACTTCGGGCAATCAAAACAACGACGACGGCCGCGACCACTGGCCATACTGCTACACCGCCGTCATCGCCGGTGGTGGTATCAAACGCGGTTACGTTCACGGGAAGTCCGACAACACCGCGTCGGCCCCGCTCGACAGCCCCGTTCACCCGACCGAGCTTCTGGCCACGATCTACCACAGCGTCGGTATCAAGCCCGACACGATCGTGCATAACCATCTCAACCAGCCCCGCGAACTCGTCAAAGGCGAAGTCGTCACGGGTCTGTTGAGCTAACTATTCGGCAAAACCAAAAAGCACAGCGGTCGTGGCAACACGACCGCTGTGCTTTTTGCGTTTCCGATTCCACGTTGACACGTTCATTTTTTCGATGGTACTCTGCGGGTGGATTCCACCACATAAGAGTACCCACGTGCCGAACCGCTCCGAGCGATACCATGCGATCATTCGCGGCGAGTACGGCGTCGTAGGCTTCGTCGCCCGCATGGGCCTCTGCGTGTTAAGCGTGCCATACCGGATCGGTATCGGCATTCGGAATGGGCTATTCGACAACCGACAACGCAAGGTGCATCGGCTTGCGGTGCCGGTAATTAGCATCGGGAATATCACCCTCGGCGGGACGGGGAAAACACCGTGCGTTGAGTACATCGCGCGCTGGTTTGCGGACCACGGCAGACAGGTTGCGATACTGAGCCGTGGCTATGGCAGCGATTGCGGTCCGAACGACGAAGCGATGGTTCTCGAAGAAAACCTGCCCGATGTGCCACACTTACAAGGCATCGATCGCGTTGCGATTGGAACGACGGCGATCGAAGAACTCGAAGCCGAGTTGCTCGTTCTTGATGATGGTTTCCAGCACCGCCGGTTGCACCGAGTCTGCGACATCGTGCTGATCGACGCGA
>JANXNT010000516.1 GCA_025353985.1 Limnoglobus sp. | reverse complement strand
GTCATCGGCAGTGGCGGACGTGCCCGGCACCTGATGAAATCGCTCGTGAAAATCCCCGGTGTGCGAATTAATGCGGTCTGCGACATCTGGGATCAGGCACTCCTCGAAGGTAAGAAACTCGCGGATACCAACGCGACCACGACGAAGCGATACCAGGAAGTTCTCGAAATGAAAGGGATCGATGCGGTGCTAATCGGCTCGCCCGATCACTGGCACGTTCCGTTGACGATTGCGGCGTGCGAGGCAAAGAAAGACGTCTACGTCGAGAAGCCGCTGACGCACGATCTCGCCGAAGGGAAAGCGGTGATCGCGGCGCAAAACGATCATTCGCGGATCGTGCAAGTCGGGACGCAACAGCGGAGTATGCCGCACATTCAGGCGGCCCGCGAACTCGTGCAAACGGGCAAGATCGGCAAGGTTCTGAAGGTGAAAATGAGTTGGAACCGCAACTCCGACCGCGTCAAGCGATTCCCGCTCGGCGTCGATCCGAAGGCGGTCGATTGGACCGCGTTCCTCGGCACCGCGAAGCAGCAGCCGTACGACGAATATCGCTTCCGCAACTGGCGCTGGTTCTGGGATTTCGGCGGCGGCATCTTCACCGATCTCATGGTTCACTGGATTGATGTCGCACACTGGGTACTCGACGTCGATCATCCGCTGAAAGCCGTCAGCCTCGGCGAGTACGTGAACGCCAAGGACGTTTGGGAAACGCCCGACACCGTGCAAACCGTGCTCGCTTACCCCGGCAACGTGCAGATGCATTTCGAAGGCACGTTCAGCAACGCCCGCAACGCCGCCCGCATCGAGTTCCTCGGCACCGATGCCACGCTGTACGTCGATCGCGGCCGTTACGAACTGATCCCGGAAAAGAATCGTAAGATCGAACCGCAACAGATGATCCTCGGTAGCGGGCCGATCGGTGCGGACTTCTACGACAAGCCTGATGGCGAACTGTTGCACCTCACGAACTGGATCGAGTGCATCCGCAGCCGCAAGAAACCGGCTTCACCCGCGGAGTCCGGAGTGTCCGGGGCCGGGGCCGCGCATCTGGCGAACATCGCGCTGCGAACGGGGCAAACCGCCGAGTGGAAGTAGGCCAGTACACTGACGGTACCCTTACTCGATTTCAAAGAGCGAAATGGCCACACCGAATTTGCATCCACCGGCACCGACTGCCGGGTTTCCGACCGTGCGACCTCGGCGGTTGCGTGCATCGCCGTTGATTCGCAATCTCGTTCGCGAAACGTCACTTCACGCGAACAATTTCATCTTGCCGATGTTCGTTCGACCGGGACGTGGTATCCGCAACGAAATCTCATCGATGCCCGGTAACTACCAACTTAGCGCCGATACGCTCGTCGAGGAAGTCGGCATCGCCAAAGATCTCGGCGTGACGTCGTTCATGCTGTTCGGCATCCCCGCGACGAAAGATGCCACCGGTTCGAGCGCGATCAACGACGAAGGTATCGTGCAACTCGCGATTAAAGCCTTGCGAGAAGCGTACCACCACGATGTGCTGTTAATGACCGACGAATGTTTCTGCGAATACACCGATCACGGCCATTGCGGGATTTTGCACGATGTCCACGGCACGATGGACGTCGATAACGATGCGACGTTGCCGAATTTGGTGGCACAATGTGTCAGCCACGCGAAAGCCGGTGCGGACATCGTTGCCCCGAGCGGGATGCTCGACGGCATGATCGATGCGATCCGGCACGGCCTCGATGAAGCCGGGTTTAGCAATGTGCCGATCATGAGTTACGCGGCGAAATATGCGAGTGGCTTTTACGGGCCGTTCCGCGATGCCGCCGAAAGCCCGCCGCAGTTCGGCGACCGAAATTCCTATCAAATGGACCCCGCCAACGGCGACGAAGCGATGCGCGAAGTCGCGCTCGATATCCAGGAAGGGGCAGACATCGTCATGGTGAAACCCGCACTTTCGTACCTCGATATTATCCATCGCACGAAGCAAACCTTCGGGTTACCGGTGGCGGCGTACAACGTCAGCGGCGAGTACGCGATGGTGAAGGCCGCCGCCCGCAATGGCTGGATCGACGAACGCCGCGTCACGATGGAGATCCTCACGAGCATCAAGCGCGCCGGTGCGGACATGATCCTCACATATCACGCCAAAGACGCCGCGAGATGGCTTCGGGGTTGATGTTTCGTGTGCGGTCGAAACGGCTGCCATTTGCCCGTTAATGCGAAGGTTGCGATTGTCTCGGCGAGGCTGCTGCCGATGCCGGAGATCGCTTTCAAACCGCTCGGTCCGGATCGGTTCACCAGTTCCACCACTTCGCAGTCGAGTCCCATCACCGCCGTTACCGCTTGACGGAATGCCCGCACCCGGTACAGATTAGTGTGCGATTGCGTTAGTTCGTTGGCGTAAGTTCGCAGTTGAAGGACGATGTCGGCGTTGGTCATGGCGAATCCTCCGATTAGTGGTGCGTTAATTTCGCCAGATTCGGGAAAGTGTTGCAAGGTCCGTAGCCGGAAGAAAGGATTCTGCCATGGCGGATTTCCGTACGCACGTGGGTGTCGCGGCGACGATCGGCATCGGTTACGGCTTCGCCGTGACGAAAGGCTGTTCGTGCCACCTCGAAACGAGTATCCTCGCGGCCACGTTGACGACGGTCGGCGGGATGCTGCCCGATCTCGATAGCGATTCGGGTCGGCCGGTTCGCGAAGTGTTCGGGCTGGCGGCGGCGGCGTTGCCGTTGTTGGCATCGCCGCGATTCGTACAGGCGGGGCTATCGCACGAAGGCGTACTGACCGGGTTGGTGCTCAGTTACGTCGTCATTCGCTATGGGGCGGCGTGGGTTCTGAAGCGCATCTCGGTCCACCGCGGCATGTGGCACAGTATCCCCGCGATGCTCATTTTCGGCCTCGTCGTCTACCTCGGGTACGGTTCGGACGACCGCATTACTCGTGCCATCCTTGCCGTCGGCGTGATGCTCGGATTCTTGTCGCATCTCGTGCTGGATGAAATTTACAGTGTAGACTTCAACGGCGTGCGGCTGAAATTAAAATCCTCGTCGGGAAGCGCCGTCAAAATGTTCTCGGACTCCGTACGCGGCACGACGATCTGCTACACGATGCTCGGCGCACTGCTGTACCTGGGCTATCTCGATTGGGAAACGAACATGGCCTCCACGACCAACGCCAACTTCGTTTCGCCGTGGCACACGCACAAGTGATCGCGCTGCGAACCATCGCGAAAGACCGTGCGTAGTGGTTGCAGCGAATCGGCTACTTCCCGTGCGGTGGTTTTACGATGGTTTTGCACCCATCGTTCTGGCGAATGGTCGGTATGATGTTTTTTATGTTCCATTTTCGTAAATCGCCGACCGAAGGGGGCATTCCCGATGGCCGGTGAGCTTGACAACCCGACTTCGAACGGTGCGCCCGAATCGCGGCCCGATCTGACGATCGGCTACGAATCGCTCGAACCCGTTGACACGGAAACGGACGAAGCCGACACCGACCCGAACTTGACGCGGGCGGCGACTCCAGATCCGGATGTCTATACCCGCGCAACCATCAGCAAGAAACCGCCGTCGAGCTTTCGTGCACCGGGCCTGAGCGGTAGCCCGCGCCTGAATGCGACGGCGGTATTTGCGCAGTCGATCATCACTGCGGCGGGCAGCCGCGTCGCGCCGGAGTGCCTCGTCGGGCCGTACGAGATTCTCGACGAACTCGGCAAAGGCGGGATGGGGATCGTTTACAAAGCGCGGCACATTCACCTCAACCGCATCGTCGCGCTGAAGATGATTATCGGCGGTGCGAATGTCGGCGAAGCGCACCTCGAACGCTTTCGTGCCGAAGCCGAAGCCGTCGCCAAACTGAACCACGCGAACATCGTGCAAGTCTACGATGTCGGCGAACACAACTGTGCCCCGTACCTCGCGCTTGAACTCGTTGATGGCGGTAATCTTCACACCAAACTCGATGGCAAACCGCAGAGCGCGAAGTACGCAGCTCAAACGGTCGAGACGCTCTGCCGCGCCGTTCATGCGGCTCACGCAGCGGGTGTGATTCACCGCGATTTGAAGCCGCAGAACGTGTTACTGACACTCGACGGTCAGCCGAAAGTGACCGACTTCGGGTTGGCAAAAGATATTGCGCAGAACTCCGGGCAGACGCACGCCGGTACGATTCTCGGCACGCCGAGTTACATGGCACCCGAACAAGCGGCGGGTCGCGTCTTCGATATTTGCCCCGCCACCGACACATACGCGCTCGGTTGCATCTTGTACGAGATCCTCACGGGTCGCCCACCGTTTTCCGGTGAAAGTGCGATTGCCACGATCCGCATGGTTCTCGATTCGGAGATCATCCCGCCACGCACGTTGAAGTCCAGCATCCCGCGCGATCTCGACACGATCTGCCTGAAGGCGCTCCAGAAACCGGCGCACCGTCGGTACATCACCGCCGAGGAATTTGCCGAAGATTTGCGGCGTTACCTCGATGGCGAGCCGATCGCAGCGCGGCCCGTTGGCTCGGTGGAGCGGTTCATCAAATGGGTCCGTCGCCACCCGACCGCCACGAGCGTGATCGCGAGCGGGATCCTTGCCACATTCGCGATGATCGCACTCGGAATCTGGTCTTATGTCGCCGTCACCAACCGAGCGAAGGAAGCCGAAGAATCGCGGAGTAAAGCGTCGAGCGCGCTCGAAGAAAGCAACCGTCGCCTCGTTCGGCTGAACGTGACGAACGGTACGCGGATGCTAGATACGCAGGATTATCTCGGCGCGCCACTCTGGTATGCCGAGGCGCTGCGGTTGGAACAGGGCGGAATCGAACGCGAAAATATTCACCGCATTCGGCTGCGTTCGGTGTTCGATCATTGCCCGCGCCTGTCGAACATTTGGCTACACGAAGCGACGATGACGGAGGCGCAATACGACGGCACCGGTCGCCTCGTGCTCGCGATCAGCGACGATGGTATTGGCCGCGTCTGGGATGTGAAAGATGGCAGTGCGGTCAGTGCGCCGCTCGAACACGGCGGGCGGATCGTGGCGAGCGCGCTGGCACCCGATGGCAGCCGAGCCGCGACGGCAGGGGCCGACGGTACTACGCGCATCTGGGACGCGAAAACGGGCGGCTTGTTGTTCGTGTTGCCGAACGGTTCAACGCTGACGCGGGTCGAGTTTGCACCGAACAGCCGCACGTTAATTACGGGCTGCATCGCGGGGCGCGTGCGAGGTTGGGATAGCCAGACCGGGAAGGAACTGTTTGCCGCCGCATTCACCGACCGCATCACATCGTTGGCAATCGACCTTGCGGGCAAGCGATTTGCAGCCACGAGCAAAGACCAGACGGCACGCGTTTTCGACATGACGACCGGCCAACCACTCACGTTACCACTGAAGCACGCGGGTGCGGTCAACCAGTGCGCGTTCTTCCCAAACGGGGATCGCATTGCGACCGCGTCCGCCGATGGTACCGCGACGATTTGGGATGTCGCGAAAGGCACGCCGACACTGGCGATGCCACTCCGGCACCCGGCGGCGATCAATGCGATTGCCGTCACCGCCGATGGTTTGCGCATCATCACCGGTTCGAGCGATTCGACCGCGAAGGTGTGGGACGCGCTGACTGGGCAGCCGATTGGCCGCCCCGAAGCGCACGATGGCGCGGTGCAGATCTTGGCTGTCAGCCCCGATGGTCGCTGGTTCGCCAGCGGTGGCGACGACAACACGATCCGTATTTGGGATACATCGACCGGCGAGATGATCGCGCCGCCGCTGCGGCATAACTCGACACCACTCGGCGTGCATTTCAGCCCGAACGGTTACGAATTGCTCGTCGTCGATCAGACCCGTGCCGTGCGAACGTGGAACCTGATTTCGCACGGCGAACTCAGCGGATCGACGATCCCGCCGATGGGGGTTGCGGCCCCCGTCGAGAATGCGAACCGCGACGAAATTCGCACGATTCTG
>JANXNT010000422.1 GCA_025353985.1 Limnoglobus sp. | reverse complement strand
CGAACCGAGTTGCCTGCTGACGCTCTCCGACGAATGGCCCGAACTCGTTCCCGGTGATGCCGCAAAACAGGTGGCGGGAGCCGCCGAGTTGATCGAAGTTTGGCTCTCGCGGCAGATTCGCGACAACGGGCTGTCATTCGATATTCCAGTTCAACAGGGGCCGATGTTGTTCCACGGGCACTGCCACCAGAAAGCCCTCGTCGGAGTGAAAGGAACCGCCGACGCACTACGTTTATTGCCGGGTGCCGAAGTGACCGTTCTCGATGCGGGCTGCTGCGGAATGGCCGGCGCGTTCGGCTACGAACGCGAGCATTACGACCTCAGCGTGCAAATCGCGAACCTCTCGCTTTTGCCTTCGCTGAAAGCCTCGTCGACCGCTACCGTCGTCGCCACCGGCACCTCGTGCCGTCACCAGATCCGCGATCTGAGTGGCCGAGTGGCCGTTCACCCGATTGAGCTATTTTGCGATGCGACGAATCGCTGACATAGCTCTGTCAGTACTTCGCCATCGCTCGGGTAATCGGTGGGTACGAGTACGCGAAGCGGGATCGGAACTTCGTCCATCCGGTAGCCAGTGCCGGGGCGATGGATGCCGTAGACGGCGGTGATGAACGTGACGCTCGCGGGAACGGGGCAGATGTTCCCCGGTGAATCGAGCACGATTGTCGGGATCGTTTTTAAGTGATCGCGTGCCGCCTGCGGCAGGTCGTTCGCAGTTTCGCTGCCGACGAGCAAACAGGCGTCGGCCTCCTTGTGAGCGAGCAAGTCCGGCCCCGTAAATTCGCCAGGATTGTAACGCGGATAACCCGCGCTGAAGTTCACGCCAAACGGGTAACCGGTTTGCCACGTCAAGACCGAATCGGCCCCTGCCACGTCGCCGTATCGCCGCATTCGCCTCGCGTAAAATCGCGTGTGGTCGTTCAAATCGGTCACGAGTTGCAAAAGCGCTTCGACCGTGCGGTGAGCGAGTGGCCCTTGCGTGATGCCCATACCGAAGAAGACGATCCCGAACCGGCAACTCTTCATGCGGTCGGCTAAATCCTGCAAATCGGCTCGTTTTGCAGTCGATTTCCCGGCCAGCATTAGGCGCAACTCCCAGAACGCTTCCCAATCGCGATCCGGTTCGATGCGGATAAACAGGTCGGCCGCCTTCGCTGATTCGGTTTCCTCATGGTCGACGACCACGATGAATCGGCCCGGTTTCGGCGGGCAGTATCGTTCGCGGTGACGGGGGTGTGTCACCAGTGGATCGCTGCCCCAAAAGATAACGAGGTCCGCACGCTGTTTGACTTCGCCGAGCGTGCAAGTCGATTCGCCAACTTGCTGAAGTGCCATGATCGACGGCGCGTGGCCGGTGCTCGCGGTCGTGTCGATGGTCGCGCCGATCGTGTCGGCAAGTGCCGTGGCGGCGCGTTGCCCTTCGGTGGTACTTCGCGACAAACCGTAGATGAGCGGGTACTTTGCCGCCGCAAGAATCTTCGTCGCTTCGGCGTAAGCGGCTTCGAGTGACACCGCACTGTCACCGATGCGGCACGCGGGTGGATGTGCGGCAGTTTGTGCCGGGAACCACGGGTCGGCGAGGCGACAACCGTTGATGACGGAGGTGATGCGGTCGCCTTCGACCACGACGCTGAGGTCGTCGCAGACGCAACCACAAACGGTACAAGTGACGTTCGGAATCGTGTGTCGCATGGGGAACAGTTTAGTTCGATGTGGCAAGAACGACAGAAGTTTTACGCACCTTTTGCCATGCGCAACCCGATCGTGGCTCCGATTATCGCGGCGAGCACGGAACCGAGTGCGTAAGCACAGGCAGCAAAATATCGATCTTTTCGTAGCAAAATTACAGTTTCGACGCTGAATGTGGAGAAGGTCGTGAAGCCGCCGCAGACGCCGGTTCCGAGGAGTAGCAGCGCGGCGGGGCGATCTTTGCACGACACCGTAAGGAAGCCGAGAACGAGCGAGCCGACGACGTTGATGGCGAACGTGTGCCAGGGAAACTCCGCCGTCCAGCCGCGCGAGTGAAACGCGATCCCGAGCCAATATCGGAGGTTCGCCCCCACTCCGCCACCGATCAGAAGCAAGACGCACGGGTGGGTGAAGATCATTCGTGTATCGTCGAAAAGATTCATCGAGATCCGCTGTATCGGAGTGGAGCCGAATCAGTTCGGCTTCGTCGATAAGTATACGCGAATCAGCAACGCCAGCATGGCAACCAAAAACGAAATCACGACGCCGAACATCCAATGAAGCAGGATCATCTCGCCGGTTAACTTGAGTTGATTGGAATCCATTTTGGCATCGAGTTTCTTATCGAGCAAATCGATCTTGGCAGAAAGCTCGGTCTTAACTTGATCGATTTTGGCGTCGAGCTTCTTCTCAAGCAAGTCGATCTTGGCATTTAACTCCTGCCGAAACTGTTCGATTTTGGCATTATTCTGATCGATTTTGACGAGCAATCGTTGTTCGACTTCGCGGATCTTGACTTCGATATCCGCGACGGCACGCTTGAGGTCTTCTTTGGTTGTGACTTCGCGAAAGTTGATCGAGAAAACTTCGGACAGAACCTGTGCCTCGGCCTCGGCTTGCTTGTCGGGCACGCCGACAGCCTTGAGCGCGTTGGCGAATTTCAGGGTATCGAACGTCGCCGTCGCCATGACTGCTCCCGAATCAGTTGGGTTTCGTCGACAAGTATACGCGAATCAGCAACGCGAGCATGGCAACCAAAAACGAAATGACGACGCCGAACATCCAGCGAAGTAAAACAATTTCTCCTGAAAGTTTGAGCTGAATCGAGTCCATCTTGGCAAAAGTCTCAGTTTTGGTCTGATCGATTTTGGCCGAAAGCTCGGTTTTGACTTGGTCGATTTTGGCGTCGAGCTTCTTCTCAACTAAGTCGATTTTGGCCGAAAGCTCGGTTTTGACTTGATCGATTTTTGCGTCAAGTTTCCTCTCGACCATGTCGATTTTGGCGTCGAGCTTCTTCTCGACCAAGTCGATCTTGGCAGTTAACTCCTGCCGAAACTGATCGATTTTCGCTGTGTTCTGATCGATTTTGACGAGCAATCGTTGTTCGACTTCGCGGAT
>JANXNT010000340.1 GCA_025353985.1 Limnoglobus sp. | reverse complement strand
TTTGTGATGTTATCGTTGAGATTCCACGGCACGGCGAGTGCTTCGGTTGGCTCGGCGGCTTCTTGTTCGATCAGCAGTGCGTGGAGGTCGGGTGCGAGGAATTGCACGCGGAGTTTCCCGAGTAACGCGCGGCGCTCGACTGTCGAATTCGCCAGTGTGAGGTTGCCATCGCGGTGTGTCCGCAAGTTCGTTTCCAAAGACTCCGGCATCACTTGCGGCGAAGACCAGCCTTCGACGGGGTCGAGTTGAAAGTGCAAGCGCATCCAGTCGGGAAGTTCGCCCGAAAGCAGTGGCGATGGCACGCGGCCGGGGTCAGCGGCCGGCTCGCCGGTTTCGTCGATCACTACGGGGTGCGGCGTGTACAAGCTGAAATAATGCACGTAGGGGCGGTGATTTTCGACGCCGAGGATCGGGAACAAGCGGCTATCGAGTTGCCAGAGCGCGAGGCGTTCCTTGTTGGCAGCATCGGCGCGCGCGGTCGCTTCGCGCTGAGACGCTTCGACTTGTAACGACGCAAACGTCACGTACGCCAGCCCGCCGCCGACGAGCAACGAGACGAGAATGAACACGCAGATTCCGCCGAACGGCGTCAACAATCGACGGCGCATGGGTCACTTTCCTTCCCGAACGACGAGGCCCGGCCCCGCCATGTACCCGAGCGCCCGCACCGTGACAATCGCTTCCGGGGTGTCGTCGCTGCCGGAAGGATCTTTCAGCTTGGCACGTAACCGTGCCACGTGCATATCGACGGCGCGGGTTTCGAGGCCCGCCGTGCCGATGCCCCAAACGCGGCCCAGAAGCTCTTCACGCGATACCGCACGATCGCGATTTTCGATTAGGTGTTTCAGCACCGCCGCTTCCGTCTCCGAAAGTTCGATGCGTTCGGCCGTTGGCCAACGCACTTCGCGGCGATCCAGATCAATAATCGCGGTGCCGACTTCGATGGAAATCCATTTCGGCACCGGCTTCATCGTCCGGCGAAGCACCGCTTCGACACGCGCCAGCAGTTCCTTTGCGGAGAACGGCTTGACGACGTAATCGTCGGCCCCCATCTTGAGTCCGCGCACGCGGTCTTCCTCCGAACCGCGTGCAGTAAGCAAGATTACCGGCCGCAACGGACAAACCCGCCGCAGTTCGGCGAGCACATCGAGGCCGTCTCGCTTCGGCAACATCACATCGAGAAGCACGAGATCGACGCCATTCCCCGAAGCCTCGGCAAAACCGATGACGCCATCGGGCGCTTCAGTGACATCGTAGCCCGTCAGCCGCAGCGCGTCGGACACCCCACGACGAATCGCCGGTTCGTCTTCGACAACAACAATGCGAGCTTTCGGCATGATGGTCTCGTAGTGGTGAGTGGTGAGTGTCGAGTGAAGAAAGGCACTTTTCACGTGCTGTCGTGCTTCGCACGTTTGATTCTAACCGGCGCAATCGGGTATCGGCGTAACAAGCTGGTAACGGGGGCGGTTTGGTGGCTTTCGCAGTTCCTGCATTCGCTGGGAATCGCCGTTGTTTCGCCGGTTGCCAGGGTTGCGCCGATTGCGACTTCCGCACGAATCGCGCGGTATATTCCGGTTTTATCAAAGTTCGGGGTGCGAGTTGGCCGAATTTGATGACAGACGCACGGACTCGCGAACGGCCGGTCTCGGGGCGCAAACTGCGACATTCTTGGGGAAAACTATGAAACGGACCGCTGCGACGATTTTGCTCCTGGCCGGTATCGGCGGGTGCGTCAGCCCGGCTAGTACGGGCAAAACGGCCGGCAAGCCGTTCAATGTGGCACGCAAGGGCATGGAAGCCCCCGGTGTTGTCGGCTCCACCGGCGAACCACTGATCATGACGACCGCGGCCAAGAAGGCCGAAGCGAAGTCCACTTTGACGAAGATACGGAAAACTGACACGGGTATCGTGCAAGCGTCGGCCACGACGCCGATCGACGATGCCACCGTGCAACAATCGGCGGGCTTCGCTCGTATCGTGGGCGGCGGTTGCCCCACCGGCGATTGTGCCACGCCAAGCGTCCACGGTGGCCACCTTCGCGGCGGTCACCCCGGCCACGGCGGCGGCGAAGCGGTCGACCCGAACGCCTACGGCCCGATGGGTTCGCACTTCGGCACATACCTCGGCAAGAACGGCATCATGCCCGTTCCGCAAATGGGGCCTTGGGGCGCGACGGCCGCAATCGGAGCGACCGGTCCCGGTGTGCCTTACGGCAGCGCGATGAACCAACGCACATCGGTGCGGTTCGTCAGCCCGCAAGGCATGCGCATCGGCTGGTTCAACAACGGCACGTACACCGATTCGGGCCTGACCGCACCCGCGAACTACAACTTCGCCCAGGGTAGCGTCTATCGCCTGAAACTGTCCGGCTTGCCGAACCAGCAAGGGCCGTACTACCCGACGGTCGAAATCATGGCCACGACCATGAAGACGATGGCGTTCTTGTCGCACAACTCGGTGCCGTTGTCGTTCAGCGAAGACGACTTCACCCGCGTCAACGGCGGCAACATGGTCGTGAAGGTGATCTACCTGCCCGATGCGGCATTCCAAGATGTTGCGGGCCTCGGTGGTGCAGGCGAAATCGTCTCGACGCAACTCGAGCCGGGTGCCGATCCGATCGTCGAAGCGAACCGTCGCGGTTCGATCCTCGCCGTGATTCGCCTCGGTAACATCGACTTGGAAAACCCGAACTCGCCCGCCATGGACGCGATGCCCCCAGGCGGGATGCGCCCCGCAATGATGGCCCCGCCATCCGCACCGATGCCGATGATGGTACCGCCCGCACCGTTAGGGTCTTCGACCCCCGGCACGGCGACCCCGCTGAAACTGCCGATCGTGACGTTGCCGACTTCGACGACCAAGTAACGACTTCAAATGCGGAATGCGGAATGGGCGTGGCATCCATCGGTGATCGATCCCACAACCATTCCGCATTCCGCGTTTTGCATTGAACCTTCCCAGCACTGGACGGGTTTCGCCATGAACATCGGAACGCTCGCGTTGCTCGCCCCCCTGGTGGCCGGTTTCCATCCGACGGGTTCGCCCGCGCCGTGCCCCTCGCCGAACGGCGGTTGCGCTCCGGCCCCGATGCGTTACTCGCAAGTCGCGGGTGCGCCGGCACTGCCTTTTCCCGTCGACTGCCCGCCGCTCGGGCCACCTGCGCCGGTGTTGGCCGCGAAGATCATCGCGCCCGCCGGTGTGCGTGTGACGGCCTTCCCGGATAGCCCGAACGCGAAGATGTTTGCCGCACCGAGCCTGTTCGCCTTCCGCCCCGGCTACGTCTATCGCCTGGAACTCGCGGGCCTGCCGAACAAGCCCGATGCGACGCTTTACCCGGAAATCGAAGTCCGTGGCAGCCTCGTTCCACGGCCGAACATGAACTACATGGAGTATTACGCGCCGATCGCGTTCAGCGAAAGCGACATCGAAAAGGCACTCGGCGGCGTGCTCATCACGAAGGTGATTTACCTCGAAAATCCGAACAACGCCGTTCCGGTCAAGACGACGCCCGATAAGCCGCACGAGGAATCGGTAAGCACCGAGCCGGATGCGATCGATGCCGCGATGAAAGCGGGGCGCATCGTTGCCATCGTCCGTTTGGGTAACCGCAAGCCGACGCGCGAAGACCTGATGCGCCACGTCGTGCCCGGCACCGTACTGTTGCCCGGCGATAGTTACCTCGCCGCGCCCGTTGCCGGGCCGTGCATTAGCTGGCAGGGCGTGCCGTTCTACGACCCGATCTCTGGCCCGAAGTTCCCCGGTGAAGAATGCTTCACCGACGGTAACGACAAAGGGTTGCGCCTCGGCATTGGCCGGAACGACAAGCTCGGCGGCCTCGATCCGACCGATGTCGCCGTCGAGTTCACCACCGGCGAGAAGCGCCGAGTCACAACCTCGAACCGCGTGTGTATCTGCGTGCCCCGGTTCTGCGTGCAAAAGGCCGAACTCGGCATCGCGGGTATGCAATACTCGCTGCGTGCCGAAGCCGGAATGCAACGCTTCGGTAGCAGCGCACTCGCGTTGCGAGTACCGAGTGCGGCACTGCATTCGCTCACGAAACCGATCGCGTTCGACACCGCCATCCGGCCACAAGTGCAAGTCGCCCGCATCGCGCTCGATACCATCGTCGGCACCGTTGGGCCAGCGAAAGCCGTTTACAAAGTCGTCGGCGTGCAGGTGGTGCAGTCGTCGGTCGGCGTCGAAGAGATCACGAACTCGAACGAATTTCTCGTAACGAAATCGGTCGACCCGACCTCCGGCGTGAAGATCGGCGACACGGTGACGTTCACAATCACCTACAAAAACAGCACGAATCGCGAAGTGTCGGACTTGATTATCAGCGACAGCTTATCGGGCCGCCTGGAATACGTCGTCGGCTCCGCCCAGTCGGATCGCCCATCGAACCCAACCACCGAGGCCAACGACGCCGGTTCAGTCGTGGTCAAGTTCGCCATCCCCGGCAGCATCCCGCCCGGCCAAGGCGGCATCGTGAAGTTCAAAGCGAAAGTGCGATAGCGATAGTCTCGGACGCCTGAGGTGTCGCTTCGCTCAACCATAGGCGAATCGCTGGCATCCCTCCGGGATGCTTCGGATCGTCTTTATCCCAACGGGATTTCAGCGATTAGCCCCAGGTCGCGTTTCGCGCACCTGGGGTACGAAGCTTGCATGTGCCACTCGCATGTTTGTGCATAAACGACAGCATTTCAAATGCACTCGACAATTTAGCGCCACTTCAAAAAGTGCTAGCGAGGGACGTTCCCCTTCCGCGATTGTGGGTCGTGGTTATGAGCGTTGTGGCGATCGGATCGCGTGCCGATTTCCGACGTTCCGTATATTTAGAAGCACCTGTTAAAACTCCCCGTTCGGATGATGAGATTGCCGATGAACGACACGGTCCTGAAACTCGGTATCCCTGCCGGGTCTTTGCAAGATGCCACGGCGGAACTGTTCCGCAAGGCGGGCTACAAGCTCACGTTTGCGAGCCGCAGCTACTACCCGAGTATCGACGACAAGGAAATTCATTGCACGCTGATTCGCGCGCAAGAGATGGCGCGCTACGTCGAAGATGGCTCGCTCGATTGCGGCCTGACCGGCCACGATTGGGTGTTGGAGAACGATGCGCAAGTGACGGAATTGGCCGAACTCGTGTTTAGCAAAGTCAGCCGACGCCCCGTGCGCTGGGTGTTGGCGGTGCCGAACGATTCGCCGATTCAGGGGCCGAAAGACCTCGAAGGCAAGCGGATCGCCACCGAAGTGGTGAACCTCACGAAGCGCTGGCTCGCCTCGCACGGCGTGACGGCGCAAGTCGAATTCAGTTGGGGCGCGACCGAAGTCAAACCGCCGCGGCTCGCCGATGCCATCGTCGAAGTTACCGAAACGGGGAGCAGCCTGAAGGCGAACAACCTGCGGATCGTCTGCGATATTCTGCAAAGCACGACGCGATTTATCGCCAACGAAGCCGCCGCGAAAGACCCGTGGAAACGCCAAAAGATGGACGATTTGATCCTGATGCTCAAAGGGGCAATGGCCGCCGAAGGCAAAGTCGGGCTGATGATGAACGTGCGTCGCGACAAGTTGGAATCGGTGCTGATTATCTTGCCCGCACTGCAAACGCCGACGATTTCGAGCCTGTCGGACCCGAGTTGGGTCGATGTGAACACGATCCTCGAAGAAGCCGAGGTGCGGCGAATCATCCCGCGACTCAAGGCCGCCGGCGCGAGCGGCATCGTCGAATACGGCATCAATAAGATTATCGATTGAATCGAATGCAGAACGCAATTCGCATTAAGAATTAGCATGGGCGCGGGTACAATCCGGTAGATACGTGCCCTTTTATAAAATCTGGGGGATTCCGATGCGCCGATCTCTGCTGTTGGGTGTCTCCGTGGCGGCTATTGCGCTGGCGAGTTGCAGCGAAGCGACCAAACCCGCCACAGTCACCGCCGAAGCGACGAAGCCGACAGTCACGGTTGTGCCTGTTGCGGAAGCGAAAATTGAGGTGCGGACCGTGAATTTCGCGGGCCTCGAAAAGGAGATCCAGTCGCACAAAGGCAAGGTCGTGCTCGTCGATATTTGGTCGTTGGGGTGAACGAGTTGCTTGAAGAAATTCCCGCATCTGGTTCAGATGCACCGCGACTTGTCCGCTAAAGGTTTGGTTGTCCTCGGCGTTACGACCGACGAATCCGAAGATACGAGCAAAGTGCTCGAGTTCCTGACACTCAAAGGCGCGACGTTCCCGAATGTCTTGCTAAAAGACACCGACGCGAACGCCAAGAAACACGAAGACACCTACCCGACGTTCCCGCAACCGATGCTCTGGGTATACGACCGAACCGGCAAGAAAGTGTTGCACGACGAAGGCAAAATGAAGCCCGATCAAGTCGATGAGATCGTGAAGAAACTGCTGTAGCGGAATGGCCGGTAGGTTCCCCAGGGGTACGACGAAGCGTCTAACCCTGGGCTAAAATATGAAACCCGTTTGGGGTAAAGAACGGCCACGTTATCGAGTTATTGAGACGCATTCTCAGCGAATGCGCACTGTTCCGGTGCGATTCTCGCGCCTATAAATAGAATAGAACTTGTGCGGATTCGGTCGTTTGGGTTGTTCCACGGAGTGCGAGATGTCGTTACTAAGCCGCAAGGCCGATTACGCGCTCCTGATTTTGGGGTTCCTGCACCACAAATCCGGCAGCAGCAAT
>JANXNT010000736.1 GCA_025353985.1 Limnoglobus sp. | reverse complement strand
CAAGTTGCGAAACTGTATACCGGAATGAATCTTCGCGAAAATTATTAATGGACTGGGAATTCGACTTCATTAGGGGTAGTGAATGAAGGTTACGAGTTTTGCGAAATCGCTGGTAGCGATCAACTGCGCTGTACCGGTTTTTCTTCTCGCGTGGGATGCCATCCAAGGCCGCCTCGGTGCGAATCCAGTGAACTTTGCGATCCGTACGACGGGGTTATTATCGCTGATTTTCCTGATGCTTTCGCTAACAATCACGCCGGTAAGTCGCCTTGCCGGGTGGAGTTGGCTCGGCACGTTTCGCCGGATGCTCGGCCTGTATGCATTCGCACATACCGGCATTCACTTCCTCATCTTTTTCGGCCTCGATCGTGAAGCGAATATCGGTAGCACGCTGTCCGAAATCACCATGCGAACGTACCTGATGGTCGGTGTGCTCGCGCTGATACTGATGGTGCCGCTCGCGGTCACGTCCACGAATGGCATGATCAAAAAACTCGGGCCGAAGCGTTGGAAGTTACTGCATCGCCTCGCGTATCTCATCGCAATTGGCGGCGTCTTGCACTTTGCGATGCTCGTAAAGGCGGACCTCGATCGGCCGATTGTTTTCGCAGCGATACTCGGTGTGCTGTTCGCGTATCGTCTGATCGCGCACTACCTGCAACTGCGTGCCGATTCGTACCGGTTGCGGATGGTCGCACCCGTCGCGTTGGCCGCGCGGCCGAAATTCTGGACGGGCGAACTGCGCGTCGCTCGCATCTTCGACGAAGCCCCCGGCGTTCGGACGTTTCGCCTCGTCGCTAGTGATGGCGGGCGGTTGCCGTTCGATTATCTACCTGGCCAATACCTCAATCTCTCGTTCACAGTCGACGGCCAAAAAGTCAATCGCTCGTACACGATTGCCTCGTCGCCCACGCGCATCGGTTCGTGCGAAATCACGGTGAAGCGCGAGGAGAAGGGGCTATCGTCGCGGCATCTGCACGATGCGATTCGCGAAGGATCGACGATCCGAATTTCCGCACCGGCGGGCAAATTCGTCTTCACTGGATCGGAAGCCGAGAGCATTGTCATGATCGCGGCGGGTGTCGGCATCACGCCGCTGATGTCCAAAATCCGCTACCTCACCGATATCGGCTGGGTGGGCAAAATCGACTTGCTCTTCTCGGTGAAAACGGCGAACGATATTATCTTCCGCGACGAATTACTGCTTTTGCAGAAGCGTTTTCCGAACCTGCACGTCACCGTCGCCCTGACGCGCGACCCCAATGTGCAGGGGCCGTGGTTATCGGGGCGCATTACGGCCGAGATGGTTCGCCTGGCGGTGCCGCAAATCGCGATTTCTCGCGTGCATTTTTGCGGGCCGTCCGAAATGACGGGGCCGATGCGGGAAATGCTCATCAAACTCGGCGTTCCAGAAACGGCGTTTTTTCACGAATCGTTCACTTCGCCCGCGCGCAAGACATCGCAAGATTCCCTTGCTGCAGAGCAAGCCGTGCCCGATGCCGACGCCACGCTCACGTTCCAGCGTTCGGGCAAAACCGTTACCGCTTCGCCGACGAAAACCGTTCTCGAACTCGCCGAGGAAAACGGTATCCGCATCGACTACGATTGCCGTTCCGGTATCTGTGGGCAATGTAAAACGAAACTCGTCGAAGGCCGCGTCGCGATGGAAACTCACGACGCACTCGACCCGATCGACCGCACGAACCAGCTCATTCTCAGTTGCCAGGCGCGCTGTCTCGACGCGGTCGTCGTCGATGCGTAGCTTCGTCACTTCAACGCGACGCCGCGCTCTTTCAGTGCGGCCGTCAACTTGTTTTTGTCGGTCTTTGTCGGGTCGATGCGTGCCGTTATGCGTCCGTCTTTGAAACTGGCTGTCGCTTGTGCGACGCCATCGATCTTCGCGATGACTTCGTAAACGCCCAGGCAACACGCTTTGCAATCCAGGCCCACCACGGCAATCTCAATCTGCGTCAATTTGTTGTGCGGCACACTAGAAAGCGGCTTCACGCCGAAGGTGGCGATCGATGCGTCGCGGACTTTGTCGTCGAGCTTCGCAAGCACTTCCGCCGGTTTCGATCTGGGGAAGACCGTCGCAGCATCGAAGCGCAGTTCGGCTTCGGCGTACTCGAAATCGATGCGAACGATTTGGAATTCGGGCCACTTCGCGAAGAGTTCGCGCAAATCCTTTTCCCGATCCGGTGCGAACAATCCCGTGATACGCACTTTGGTCGTCGGAACCTCGACCGTCGCCGTTGCCAGAACGAACGCACTAATTAACGCGGTCCACATCGATTTCTACTCAGAAAGCATCATCCCGTGACGTATCGCGCAACGCCTTTCGGACGTAGCCAGAGGTTGACGAGTTCGATGCCGACGGCGAATGCCATCGCAAAATAGACGTAGCCTTTGTCCATATGTTGGCCCATTCCCTCGGCGACGAGCAGTGCGCCGATGAGGATCAGGAAGCTTAGGGCCAGCACTTTGATCGTCGGGTACGTTTCCACGATGTGACTAATCGGCCCGGCGAACATCAACATCACGAGCATCGCAATCACCATCGCCACGACCATCACCCAAAGCGTATCGACCATGCCGACGGCGGTGATCACCGAGTCGAGCGAAAAGACGATGTCGATGATCGCGATCTGCAAGATGATTTTCGCGAAACTCGAAGCCTGACGGGCCGAAGTGGTTTTCCCCGATGTGGCATCGTCGTGGGCTTCGCCGATTTTGTGGTGAATCTCCATGACGCTTTTCACGATGAGAAAGATACCACCGGCCAGCAAGATGAGATCGCGCCACGAAATATCGCGGGCTTCGGGCACCATGCCGGGGATCGGCAACGTGAACACGGGCTTCGTGAGGCCGAGCAAAAACGACAGCGAAAACAGCAAGCCCAACCGCGTCACAAGTGCCGCCGCCAAGCCGATGCGACGGGCACGCGGTTGCTGTTGCGGCGGGAGTTTGCCGGCGAGAATCGCGAGGAAAATCACGTTGTCGATGCCGAGTACGATCTCCATGACGGTGAGCGTGAGCAGGCCGACGATAGCCGCGACCAGCGACAGTTTCACTGGCGGGCGAACGATGCTCAGTTCGCGCATTTCGCTTAGCGGTACGGTCGATACGCTGCCATCGTCTTGCGTGATCGCGAGTTCGGGAATCAGCGGTTTGCCGATGAGGTGAGACTTGTCCGTCAGTTCGACGCGAGCCGTTAGCACGTTATCTTCCATCGCGAAATCGATCTCTTTGACCTTCGCGATTTTCAAATCGAGCGTGCCAAAATCGACTTCTAGACGGAACGTCTCGTTTGGTATCGTGCCCGTCCGTGTCTTTCCGTCCGTCGTTTCGAGTTTCACCGTTTGGCCCGTGGCCAAACGCACTTTCGCTTTCTCTTCGCCTTGGCCCCAGGCGGTCGCAACCAGTGCAAAGCCGACGCAGACAATCGCGAGAGTCAGGTACGCCATCGGGCGGAAACGCAGCATCGGCAAAACTCCAGTTGGCAACTCATGGCCCTACACTGAATCTACGGATTTTCGACCAGCCACCCGAAGCCATTTCGCTTCAGCCCGGCCTGGATTTCATCGAGGTGTGTGAAATACCCGTGGCCATCTTGCGATGCGGAGCAGATGCCGATGACGCGACCCGTGGCATCGATCAGCGCACCGCCCGAACGGCCGGGGTTCGGTGGCGTGTCGGTTTCCCAAAAGAACGCAACCTTCCCTAACGGTCTTCGCACCAACTTCTTGGCTCGGATCGTGTCGATAATGCCGAACGGCGCACGCGTGTCGTCGCAACCAATCGACAGCACCGGTAGGGGATATTTTTTCGGTCGCGCACCCGCTGCCGCGAGTTTCACGATGGGCAAAGTCTCGTTGCCGACGGGTACTTTCAGTATCGCGATATCGGGTTCGCTGAGCCGGAATGCCACGACGGCACCGGTGATCTTCCGTGCGGGCACGGGGTAGCTTTCCTTGGTGAAGTAGTGCAATTCGCGTTCGTCGGTGCCCGGCACACCATGCTCGGCAGTCAGCACATAGGCAATGCCATCGCGTTGGCCGATGGTCACGCCGGTAGCGGTATCTTGTTGTGCGCCCACACTCGCAATGCGTGGCGACGCGGCGGCCAGTTCCCACTGCATCGCTTCAGTAAACGTCGCCGAACGCACCGTCGGCCCGATCGGCATCATCGCCAGCGAGACGAAAAACGGAGCCAGCGCAAGCATGGGAAGCGACCTTTCACGACAGAGTGACAACCTTAGGTATTATATGGGCGAGTGCTAATCGGGATTCGTTTCGCCGCGCCGTAGCCTACCGCCACCCTGTTCGCGATACTGATGGTGGCCCGTTCTCTCCTGCCTCGCGGGTCTCGTGTTGCCCACCTGGAGTGATTGCATGTCCGCGAGTCATCCGCTCTCGCCGCTGTCTGCGGTCGAGGTTCAGGCTGCCGTTGCGCTCGTCAAAGCTTTGCCGGAGTTTTCTGCAACGGTTCGCATCATTAGTGTTACGCTCGAAGAGCCGGATAAATCCTCGGTTCATAACGGAACGAACCCGGATCGCGAGGCGTCGGCGATCCTGTTCGACAACGCCACGAACGGCGGCTGGGTTGCGGGTTTGAACCTCACGCAGAAACGCGTGTTGTCGTTCCAGCCGACGCCGGTCGGTGCGCAGCCGATGATGTCGATCGACGAGCAAGTCGAGTGCGAACGCGCGGTCCTCACCAGCCCGGCATTTCACGCGGCTCTGAAGAAGCAATACGGTGACATCGATCCGTCACTCGTGATGGTCGACATTTGGAGTGCGGGCAATTATGGCACGGAGGAAGACCGCACGCGCCGCCTCGCGCGGCCACTCTGTTTTTTACGAAGCGACCCGACCGACAACGGTTACGCACGGCCCATCGAAGGCATTCGACCCGTCGTGGACCTCAACACGATGACGGTGCTGCGCGTCGAAGAATACGGCCAATGGCCGCTGCCGCCGCAGAGTGGCAATTACGCCGCCGACCGCGTGCCGAACCAACGAACGGACATTCACCCGCTCAGCATC
Organism: Limnoglobus sp.; assembly: GCA_025353985.1. Taxonomy (GTDB): domain Bacteria; phylum Planctomycetota; class Planctomycetia; order Gemmatales; family Gemmataceae; genus Limnoglobus. The sequence continues at coordinate 11,288 of JANXNT010000736.1, read as the reverse complement.
ACGCAGCCGAACGGGCCGAGTTTTACCGTCGATGGCAACAGTATTGCATGGCAGAACTGGAAGTTCGTAGTCGGCTTCAGTGCCCGCGAAGGGCTGACGCTCCACCACATTCGCTATGCGGATCGTTCGATTCTCTACCGTGCATCGCTGACGGAAATGGTCGTGCCGTACGGCGATCCGCGACCGACGCAAGCCCGCAAGAATGCTTTCGATGTCGGCGAATACGGCATGGGGATGTGCGCCAACAGCCTGCGCCTCGGGTGCGATTGTCTCGGGCATATCGTCTACCTCGATGGCCACCTTTGCGACAGTCGCGGCCGCCCGCTGACGATCCCGAACGCGATCTGTATGCACGAAGAAGACTTCGGCATTTTGTGGAAGCACACGGATCGCCGCCTGCCGGATTCCCCCGAAGTGCGACGCTCTCGCCGATTCGTGGTATCGTCAGTCAGCACGGTCGAAAACTACGAGTAGGGCTTCTTCTGGTACTTCTACCAAGATGGCAACATTCAGTTCGAAATCAAACTGACGGGCATCCTGTCACTCGGGGCCGCGCAGCCCGGCGAGAAGCCGCCACACGGTTCGATGATCGCGCCTCAACTGTACGCGCCGCACCATCAACACTTCTTCAACATGCGGCTCGATTTCGATATCGATGGCACGCAGAACACCGTGCAGCAAATCGATGTCGTGGCCGACGCCGTCGATGAAGCGAACCCGTATGCGAACGCCTTCCGTTCGCGGACCACGGCATTAACGACGGAAAAACAAGCATGTGCGAACCTCAACCTCGAAACCGCGCGCGCCTGGAAGATCGTCAATCCGAGCGTAAAGAACGCAGTCGGCGAGCCGGTGGGTTACAAGCTGTTCCCCGGCGACAACGCGGTGCCATATGCATCGCCGGAAGCTTGGTGGCGCAAGCGTGCGGGCTTCGTGAATCATCATGTTTGGGTGACGCCGTTCGCGGCGGATGAACGATATGCGGCGGGCGATTATCCGAATCAGAGTGGCGGCGGCGACGGTTTACCGCGCTGGACGGCCGCAGATCGTCAGATCGAAAATACCGATGTCGTGCTCTGGTACACCTTCGGCCACACGCACCTGCCACGGCCCGAAGATTACCCCGTAATGCCGACCGCGTATATCGGCTTCCTACTGAAGCCGAACGGCTTCTTCGACCAGAACCCCGCGAACGATGTACCACCAAGTGCGATGCCAAAGAAAGCAATTGGCCTGCCAACCGCCTCGTGTTGCGGCACCGGTTGACGGACTTGCTATAGTTTGCGCGGAATAATTGGATACGTCTTGTTAGCCCGACGCGCTAGTTAGCTAGCGCTATCGAGGGAGGCGAGACGGACCGTAACGCCGTCGCTTACTTGAAGTTCTTCAGCCACTCGTCGAAGCCCTTTTTGTGCTTCTCGACGGTCTTTTCTGGGCCGATGAGCGTGAAGTAATACTGGTGTTCTTTCGTTTCGAAGATCACGTAAAGTTGGCGATACCCAGCGATCGGCGTGCCCTTTTCGGCCATCGGGAATGGCTTCTTCATGAACGTGCCTTTCACGTCCTGATAGGTGGCGGCGATCTCGCCGACCTTGAACTTCTTGTCGATGGTTTCTTCGACTTTATCTTTGCCGTCGGCGGGCTGGAACTTCGCGACTTGGCGTTTCAGGTTCGCCTCGACGGTGCCACTGCCGCCGGGGAACTTGAACAGCGCCAACTCGGCTTCGTCTTTGTCGCCTTCGGCTTTCGGCAACTTGAACTGCGTCAAACGCATTGCGTTCGATGGGGCTTCTTCTTTCCAGTCGGCGGGCGTCGTCGACTTCAACCCGGCGAGTTCGACTTCGGTGCCTTTCTTCTTGTCATCGGCAGCGGTAACGAAGCTCGTCACGATGACGGCCACCGCAAGTGCAGCGAACGAACGCATCAGTCATTCCTCCGGAATCGGTGAGTGTGGAACCGAAGGGGATTATAGGCCCGGCGCGACGCGCAGGCGCAAGAACCACTCGCGGAGCACCGCTTCGCGCGCCGTATTCGCCTTCGCGGCTTCGTCGGTGGTCACTGCTACGAAGCGGACGAATGTTCCGGGCCGCAACTGCGCGAGTGCGTCGAGGTCGGCCCGAATCACGTGTGCGATCTTCGGATACCCGCCGATGGTTTGGCCATCGACACCGAGGACGATTGGCTGGCCGTCGTTGGCAATTTGCACCGAACCGGGGGCGACCGCTTCCGAAATCAACTCGCCGGGCCGTCGTTCGAGCGTCGTTCCACGCAGGCGCAAACCCATGCGGTTGCTCGCGCTCAGCACTTCGTAAATCCCTTCGAAGAATCGCTCGCCGTGGAGGAACCAATCGACTTGCGGGCCGGGCAACGTGCGAATCATCGTCGTGTTTGCGCGATCGACACTCGTTGTCACCGGGCTGACAGCGAACGGCAGTGCGCGTCCGCCGACACTCGTTTCGGCACACGGCAAACTCTCGCCGATGGCGACCGGTGACAGCCCACTGGCACTGTTCAGGATGTGCGGCACATCGAATCCGCCCGCCACGCACAAGTAACCGCGCACCCCCGTCGGCGTGCCGCCCACTTTCAGCACATCGCCCGCTTCGAGCGTGAATGTCGTGCCCGGTGGCAAACGACCTTTGTTGGCAATCGCCGCAAGAAATGGCGAGCCGAACAACACGCACGCTGTATGCTGATCGGCTTGCAGCGTCGGCCCCATCATCGTGATCTCGAGTGCCGGTGCAGTCGGTTTATTTCCGAGAAGTGCATTGCCGAGTTCGTACGCCGCCCGATCCGCAGCCCCGCCCAGCGGCATCCCCAAATGCCGAAACGCCGGTCGCCCACCATCGACGACGATCGAATGTAACCCCGGTTCCAGTACCGTTAGCGCCATAAAATGATGATAGTCCAGCCAGGGTTCGACGAAGCGTCTGCCCCTGGATCAAACGAAAACTGCCTGTCGGCGCGTGATATGACCTAATCGTCGTCGTTACGGCGTTTGTTACGTGGGCGGTCGTCTCGCTCGTCATCATCATCGTCGTTACGACTTCGCTTCTTACGTGGTCGCTCGTCGAGATCATCTTCGTCGTCGTAAGCTCTGCGTTCGCCTGCCTTGGGGTTCGGTCCGAAGTCATTGCTTCGGCTATCTCCTTCTTTGATGGTCAAGTACAAAAGGTAGAACCATCCGATGATTGGCAGAAAACCGATTAAGATCCAGAATCCGCTGTGATTCGTGTCGTGAAGCCTGCGTACCGACACAGCCAGTCCAGGGATCAAAACTGCAAAAAAGTAAAGTCCATTAAGGCCAACTCCGCCTGTCAGATTGCCCAGACCTGTGACACCATCGACGATTGCTAATCCGAAGCTGATCAGAAACGTGAACAGAGCGTACATCCAGTACTCTTTACGTCGCGCGCGACCTTCGAACATCGCGTACTTTTTCAGAACGGCGAGATACCAGTCCATCGGGAATCCTTTGAAATGAGAGCGACTTTGCGGGCTGAGCGAAGGAGTGACTTCGCCAAAGTCGTTCGTGAACGGATACATTACCCAAGTCCCCCTTCGAACGCCACACGAAATTTTCGTCGAATCGAGTGCCGACATGTCGAACATCGCGAATCTCGCGAGTCCGATCATCGCGATGCGTAGTACGCCCAGCACTCTTTCTCGAGTGAAGCGACATCGACCGGCTCGAAGCGGAGAAACCCGAAAACATCCGCGTTCCCCAAGCCTTTCAGGTAAATCGTACCAACGCGTTCAAATCGCTCCTGAAGCAACGGGCACAACATTTTCATTTCGGTTTCTGTCATCATGCAGGTGTGATCGGGTGCCGTTTTGTCCGTGTCTTGCAGTCGACTCGCACGGTTGATGACCGGGCCGAGTGCATGAATCCCCATAATCTGCTTCGCATAATTCATACGCGGCTGGAACGAAGGCGCAGCTTGCGGCGCGAGGCTTCGGAATAGTGTGTCGAACTCGGCTAATTTTCCGGTTGGGTTCCGGTCCGGGACGAACGGATCGCCGACTTGCACGGTACCCGAGGTCAAGCCGATGCCGGTTTCGTGCCAGACGCCACTCGATTGAACCAACCCGAGCCTTCGCCACGTCTCCGCGATACAGTTCGTCACGCCGGTCATTTCGAGCGCGCACAGTACAGAATTATCGAGCCCAGGCAGTATCACTCCGCCCGTGCCCTGTCGTTCCCGCGAGAGAACGAGCAGACCGTCGCCCGTGTAGTTCAGGTAACTGCATGCGTATCGATTCAGCACTTCGACCACGTGCGGGAAGTAACAAAAACTCAGCAGATCGAAGACGTTGACTCCCCAACGATGCCCGATGTTTTCGGTCAGTTCTGTGAACCCTCGAATGTCGGTAACAAACGTGGCGACATTGTTGAGAGTGAGCGTCTGGATTCGCCCGTCCCCGGTTGCACGCAACGGGACGCCGATCGGATTGAGCAAGTGCCGAAGTCCCACGAAAACATCGCGGCAGGCACCGAGTATCGATGCCATTTCCTTCAGAGGGTCGGCATCATGGCGGATGGCGGCCTCGAATTCGTCTTCGACGAGAACGAGTTCGGGATATTGGCGGACGAGATCCGTCATCGAGTCCCGAAATCGGGCACATAATGCCGCTGCGTCCGGTGCATCATCCCTATCGCGCGTTGGCAACATGTCTTCCATTCTCTTCAGTCGCGTGATTGTTCATTACCAAACTATGCGAAATCGAGTTCGGACGCTACATCGAATTCAACTAATGGCTGTATCCGGATACTGCCATCGGGGCTTAGAGTGGTTCGATAGAATCTCTTCGTACATCTGGCCCGTTCATCCAGCGAAATCGAGTGCCGACATGACGAACATCGCGACTTACGAACTGCGGGGTGCGGTGGCGGTGATCGCGTTGAACCGGTCCGAGAAGCGGAATGCGCTGTCGCGGGCGCTGGTGGCGGCACTTCATGCGGCGTTCGAACGCGCCGCAAACGACGATGCCGTGCGCTGCGTGATCCTTACCGGAAACGGACCTGCGTTCTGTGCGGGAATGGACCTCGAAGAGTTGCGCGGCACGTTGTCCCACACGTCGGAAGATGGCGTCATCTGGGAGGATGCACACCAGTTATCGGCAATTTACGAGCGCATCTACACGTTGCCGAAGCCGACGATTGCGGCGATCAACGGGGCGGCCGTGGCGGGCGGCGCGGGGCTGATGACCGTGTGCGACCTCGCCGTGGCGGTACCCGATGCGAAGATCGGCTACCCCGAAGTCCGGCGCGGGTTGGTGGCCGCGATGGTGTTGCCACACCTACTCCGGCACGTCGGCGAACGCGCCGCACGCTGGCTGTTACTTACGGGCGAACTGGTCGATGCCGTCGATGCGCTCAAACTCGGGTTGGTGAACTCGGTGGCGTCGGCGGTGGAGTTAATGAACGTGGCCATGAATTGGGCGCAAGCCTGTGCCGCCGGCGGCCCGAAGGCGATCGCGACGACGAAGGAACTCCTGCGCCGCTGTTCGCAACACGAAATGAGCGTAACCGAGTTATCCACCGCCAGCGCCGAGCCACGACTGACCGACGAGTGCCGTGGCGGCCTGCACGCCTTCTTCGAGAAGAAACCCGCGCCGTGGGCCTAGTGCAACGGATACGAAAAGTCTCGACGCTCTGCGTGTAACGCTTGCGACGGCGGAATTGCCTTCGCGATGGCCGCGCAGATCGTGCGGCCGACACAACTTGCCTCACCCGGCGATCTGCCGAAACTGCCCTTTCCCGCAACTGCGTTTCAACCGGTTGCCCACACGCCGATTGTTCGCTTGACGATCGCGGTTCGTCGATTGCCAATCGCAGCCGCAGACGATTCTGAAAGTACCGCAGACGGCGGTCAACATCTCGTTTAGCTATGCGAAAGGACTTTACCATGCGTCACGGATTGATGCGAGCGTTCTTCACGGCGGTTATCACTGCCCTGGCTGCCACCGCAGCGTACGCCGACCAAAACCTGCCCCTCGCGCCACCCTCCGCACCGGCCGTTGCCAGCTTGGCATCGGGTACCGCCGGTTGCAAAAACTGTTCGAGTGCTGGCCCCGTTGTCGTGCAAGGCGTCGGAAGTTGTGCGCCGAACACTGGCTGTAGCTCGTGCGGCCCGACCGTGAAAAAGTCGTGCTTCAGCAACTACCTGTACGGCACTGCAACGCCAATTAGCGGCGGTTGCTTCGCCGCGACCAACACGACGATCTTCGGCTCGACGAAGTCTTTCTTCAACCCCTGCAACTCGTGTGCAGATAACGGAGGCTGTGGCAAAGGCGGTCGCACCCCCTGCTCCACGCCCATCTACGGGCCAGCCACACCCGGCTCGCTGAACAGCTGCACTCCATTCTCGTACCACAACCGATAAACCTCGAGATTCAGACAACACTTCCTCGCTCGAAATCTGGCGAGTGGCACGCGTAAGCGTGCCGCTCGCTATTCGCGTTATCAATTTGTTCGTTAAAGTATTTTTTGACGCGTACGGAGTTCGTCGAAGGAGATGAGTTCTACGGTGTGAATCATTCAAAGTGTGGAAAAGTCCGTTACTTGACGTCGTCGCCGAAGAGGTCGGTAATTACCCGGCGCAGCATCTGGCCGGTGGTCATTCCGCGACGGTTGGCGGCGGCTTCGAGCGCGAGTGCCTGCCAGCGCGGTAGCAGTAGCGGGAGTTCGACGACTTCGTGGTCGGATCGAAGCTTTTCCCCTAGCGGCGGGGATTCCATCATGACGGGTGCCGCTCCGGTAATCGCGGTCATTGTCTGGGTACTTCCATCGTGCGTCGGTTTCGGACGGTGTTTGTGCGGTTTCCAATCCAGTTCGTTTATCTTATGAACGATTTGGACCGTCACCGGCTGAATAAGACATTGCAATCAGAATGCCGAACGCCCAGAATTTGCGAATAATTCACGAAACTCTAGAATTCGTGCAAATCGGCTCATCGCTCGAAGTGGGTTGCGCGTAGACACTGCCTAAATCTTCGGCAACCTCTGCCAGAGAAATTTCAAGTCCCCCGTCAATTTCCGCCTCGGAGAGTCGCACAGTCGGTACGTTGGACTCGGTAAATGAGGAAAAATGGGAAAAAAGGTTCGTGTGGCCATTTCATCTGACAGAATGTCAGGATAATTTACCAAGATACCGTGTCCGCGCGGTTCACACTCGAGTTTCGGTTCCTGGGAGATCAACATGGCAGTTCCACCATCAGGCCCCAACGATAGACGCGATCCGAAGCCACACGATGGCTCCGACATCCCCGAGTGGCTGCGGACCGACGACTGGTTGCAAGTCACACCGACGCCGAGTGAACTGGCGAGCCAAACGGCTTCGCCGGAAGAGATCATTGAGATCATCGACACCGACGACGATGACGCGATGCTGTTCACCGACATGCCGATCGGGCCGACGAGCGGCATTCTCGCGTCGGCGACCCAGCCGAAAACGGTCGAAGAATTCCTGAAGCCCGTTGCCGATTCGCCATCGGTAGGCGACCTTCTGCTGAGCGTGGACGACGATGCGATCGACCTCTCCGACTTCGGCGACGCGCCGCGATTCGGCCCGTCGACTTCGGTCATCCGCACCCGTGCCGCGATCGTACCCGATTCGGACGATGCCATCGGCGGGAACATCCCGACGCTGCCCGCAACGCCCGCCTCCGGTTGGCTGGCGTCCACCACGAAACTCTCCGCACCGGTGCCGCTCAACCCGCCGAAATCGCTCTCGAAACCGAAGCTATTAGAGCCATCGTCGACGGCGGACATCGACCTGCCGATCGAACCGAACGACGAATCGTCCGACATTTTCAGCACGGCACGTCATGCGGACTTTGCGAAATCCGGAGTGACGGGCGCGACGGGTTCGGGGTTGTATACGGGGGCCGTTGCGGTCGATGGAGTTGGCCCCGAACTGATTCAACCGATCCCGCTGGGCATCCCGGTCGGCGACTCGAACTTGTTCGGCGGAACGCAAGACGCCGTCGATTCGCAGATGTTCGACCGCGACCTCGGGGGCTTCCCACTCGATTTCTCCCCGCCAGGCGAAGAACGGGTCGAGATGGCGGAGCCGGTCTTCGATTCGGGAATCGATTTCCGCGACGCGGTGGAACCGGCCGCCGGTTGGGGTTCGGTCTCCGATGCGGACAAGTTGAAGGCGATTCGCCAAGAGTCGCTCGAAAATCGCTCGTTGACCGAAGCGGAACTCGACCTGATCGGCGGCGATGGCCTGCCCGATTTTAACATGACCGCGATCGGGCAATCGGGGTCGAATCTGCTCGGGGATCGCACGATTACCGACATGGAACTGTTCGACGATCTGCCCGCGGGGCAATCGGGGATTAACCTCTCGGACCCCGAGGGCGATTCGGCTGAAGACGAGGCGAAATCGAGCATTTTCGGCAAGATCGAAGACTCGCAAGCGTCCGGTGGCCGCGATGGAGGGCGGGTCGATCTCGATCAGATCCCGCTCATGGGATCGTCCGACGATCGCACCGACGCGATGTTCTTCGAAGGCGACCTCGCCAGTTCCTCGGTAGTCTTCGGCCAAAAGCGCAAGGGCGTCGCGTCGCCGATGGATCTCACCGATGAAGATCAAGATTCCGTGTTCGCAATGCCGCCGAACACGAGTGGTGTTCCAGACAGTGGCGATAGCGGGATGATCGACTGGTCGAGCGAGCCGGACAAGATCACGAACCGCCTCGGTGGCACCTCCGACATCGGCCAAAAGACGATCTCCACGCCAATTACGGACGACGACGAATTCGATTCGCTCGTCGCAAAATCCAAGCCGAAATCGTCCCCTGCGACCGATCTCGTGCTCGATGACGACGGCGAATTTTTGAGCGATGGCAACATCCACGACGGTTCCGCCGCGATGGCCGCCGCCGGTGTCGTCTTGCCAGCCAGCAAAGCCGCGAAACGCACGCCGTCGAGCTACTCTTCCAATTTCGACCCGAAATTTGACGACGGCGACGATGACGAACCGAAGGCGAAGAAGCGGGGCGGCCTACTCGTCGGCGCGCTCGGTTTGCTCGCCGGTGTCGGCCTCGGCGCGGGCGGTATGTTCTTAGGGGGCAACGGTGGCACGGGAACGGGCACATCCGTCGCATCGAACATCACGCCGCCGATTACATCGAGGGCTTCGCAAGATGTCGTTCCCCCCGCTACCACCGTGGCAATGGCAAAATCGCTCTTAACGGGGGGCGATCCGGTTGCGGCACTGAAGGCGTTCGAGCAAGTGGGGGACACCACCGAAGTGCAAGCCGGTCGCGGACAGGCCCGCTGGCAGGCGCGGGTTCGCACCGCCGATGGCAAACTCGATGCGAACGACCCCGAACTCGTGAAAGCCGTCGCCGACCTGAACGCCGTATACAACGCGCCCGATCTGAAGACCCCCGCCGAACAAGCGATGGGTGCGAAGGCCGCGCTGAACCTCGGTTTGATCCAGGAAATTACGGGCAAACCGAAAGAGGCCGTCGCGACTTACGATGCCGCCGGCAAGAAGTTCGCGGGGTTCAAGAAGGTGTTCGATTCGGCGAAGCGACGCATTACGGTGATGTCCAAAAAAGCCGACGGCACCGCCGTCAGCGATGCCGACTTTAGCCGGTTCATGCCGCACGACGAGGCATTCGAAATCGCGGCCGCATCGTCGATCGCGTTCGATTTCCCACCCGTGCAAGAACTCGACGACGAAGCCGGTTTCCACTTCTGGGACGCGATCAACTCGGCCGCGAACTGGCAAGATCCGAAGTCGTTCGACAACGCGATTGCATCGATCAACAAAGCCCGCGCCGCACACGATATCCGCCGTAAAAAGCTCGCGGGCATGGGCCTCAACCCGCTCTCCGATCCGCGCGAGCAACTGTTCCTGCGTGCCTGCGACGAACTCCGCTTCTACTGGACGTTCAAAAAACAAATTTACTCCGACCCATCGGGAATGGAACTGGCCCGCAAGTCCGGCACCACCGGAGCACTCACGGCGATGCTGAAAGCCCTGAAAGATGGCGGCTCGCAAACGAAGCTCGAAGAAGCGACGTTGCTGGCAACGAAACTCTCCGACGAACTGAAAGTCGCACAGAAAAAAGCGAGCGATGAAGCCACCGCATATCTGGCACAGACGAAGAAACTCGACGAGGATAAGTTGGCACTTCTCGCCGAGAAAAAGAAAGCCGACGACGAAAATGCCAAGTTGGCGACGGCGATCGAAACCGGCAAGAAAGAAATCGACGAGAAAGCCGCGTTATTCGAAACGGCCAAGCTCGCACTGGTGAAATCCGGCGACAAGCTGAAGGCCGCCGATGCCGCACTCGACCCGCTCCTCGACAAGCTCAAAGCGGCAAAACTCATCGACGAAAAAGAGACGCGAGAGAGGGCGATCGCCGCACTTCCCGAGCTTGCGAAGAAGGTCGTTCTGCTTTCCGGCACAACCGGGGAAACCGCCGAGTTGGCAAAGCAGTTGACCGACGCCCGCGCGGAAATGAAGAAGTCGCAAGAGGTAGCCACGAAGGCCGTGAAGGACGCCGAAACGAGCCTGCTAACGGCACGCAAAAACTCAGACAAAACGATCGCGGATATGCAAACGAAGCTGAAGGAGAGCGAAGCGAAAGTGGCGATCGACGTCAAAAAAGCCGCCGACGAGACCCGCGCCGAGATGCAGAAAAAGCTCGATGCCACGATGCTGGCATCGGTCGAGCGACAAAAGCAAGCCGAAGCCGAGTTGAAGAAAGTTACCGACGAACGCACCCTTGAAGCGAAGGCCACCGAGATCAAACTAGCAAGCCAAGCGGAACAGTTCCGCAGCCAGATCGCGGCCGTGCGTGCAGGTGTGATCGTGCCGTTATCCGAACCCGAACAAGCATCGGCCGACCTCGCGAATACCTCGTACCTCGCCGGTGTCGAAGCCTACTTCGCGGGCCGCAATTCGGATGCCGAAACGTCGCTTGCGAAAGCCGTGGCCGCGAGCGGAACCGACGCACGCTATTGGTACTTCCTCGGGCTATCGAAGTGGGGCCAAGGCCGAACCGCCGAAGCGGATGTGGACTTCAAGAAAGGGGCCGAGTGGGAATCGCGAGCGAAGCCCGGCCGCCGCCAAATCGGCCTCGCCCTTGAGCGAGTCCAAGGCAACGCCCGCCAAGCACTCGAAGTGTACCGCCCGTAATGCGACCGACTCGCCACGACTCCCTCGCTATCGCGTTTTGAAGTTGCGCTGTTTGAGACCATGGCACTCACTTTGACAATGTTTATTCTCGAAAAACTGGCGAGCGGCACGGCGTAAGCGTGCC
>JANXNT010000271.1 GCA_025353985.1 Limnoglobus sp. | reverse complement strand
GGCCTGTGGACGGGTCGCTGGGCTCGCTCAGATGCGCTCGACGTGGCCGCAAAACAATTGGGGAAACTTCCAAAAACCATCGGCGAGTGGGAGAGCACGGATCGCGAATTGAGTCGCGAGGAGGTGGCGATGGCGGAGTTGTCGGGGCACGTGATGCGTACATACACGCGAAAAGAAACGAATCAGGTCGTATCGGTCCTTCTCGTTTGTGGCAAGCCGGGTCCGATCTCGGTTCATACCCCCGATATTTGCTTTAAGGGTATCGGATTCCAGATGGCTACGGAACCGGTTGTGTTGCCTTATGAAGAATTGACCGCTCGCTTCTGGACGACGCGGTTTGAAAAAGGCAATTCCCCGGTCGAACAATACACGGTTCTATGGGGTTGGACGACCGACGGAACGTGGGTGGCCGCCAATAACCCGCGTATCGAGTTTGCTACGCAGAATGTGTTGCACAAACTGTATGTCATTCGACCACTCGGCACCAAAGACACCGCACCGAAAGACGATCTTCCGCTCGGTGAATTCCTCGCGATATTTATGCCGACTGTCAATCGTGCGCTCTTCACCAAATAAGCATTTTGCAGATAGCTACTGAGAGAACTGAGCCATGCGCATCCAGAAACGATTGAATTTCAAGCTCGGTTTGAGCCTCCTCTTCGGTGTGGTGGCTCTTGCTGTCGGCGTCCACTTCCTGCATGCATATCAACTCCGCCGTACGTCGCGAGGATTGTACTCCGAAGCGATACAACTCGAGGAGGCAGGTCAGCAAAAGTTGGCACTCGAATTTTACGAGCACTTTATTTTGTTGAACCCGTCACAAGATGAAGCGCGCATTCGCTATGCATTATTGCTTCACAAGATGTCAGTCAGCCCACAAGATCGTTTCCGTGCGTATACGAAACTCAGCGATGCGGCCCGACGTTCGCCTCGCGAAGTGGAATTGTGCCGCGCCCTCGTGCCATTGTGCCTGGATCTTCAACGGTACAAAGAGGCGAGAGATTATCTCGTCGATATGCGACAACTAGGGATCGATGAACCCGAGATGCCTCGCCAGCAAGCGGAAGTCGAGATCGGCGAAAAGAAACTCGATGCGGCCGACAATTGGTTTCAAAAAGCGGTGACGGCCGCTCCGACTGACGCGAAATTGTCGGTACAGTACGCCACTTTTCTGAGAATGCAACTCGCGAAACCAGACCTGGCAGAGAGTGAGATTTCTCGACTCGTCAAGAAAGCCGGAGATGTTGCTGAGGTACGGATCGCGGCAGCGCAGTACTTCATGCGTTGGGGTGACATCGACAAGGCATCCACAGTTCTCACATCCACTGCTGACGAGCCTTGGGCAAAAAACAATGATGTCCTCGTATTGATAATCGACGTGGCTATGGACCGCAATCAACGCGATGTGGCACAACGAAATGTGGACATCGGCCTGAAGCAGTATCCTGCCGATTATCGCTTCTCGCTGAAAGCCGTTCAGTTAGCAATACTCGAAGGGAACCGTGAACGGGCGTTGCTGCGGATTCAGCCGTTGACCAGCAATCCGCCCAAACAACTGGAAGATCTCTGGCAACTTGTAAATCTCATGATCGACCTCGGGCAAACCGAACAATCCGAAACGCTTCTCGTACAACTCGGCGACAAAGGTAGCAGTTGGATCGGCGACTATCTCCAAGGTCGGATCCGCTTCCAGAAAGCCGACTGGTACGCTGCCCGCGTCCGCCTCGATCGCGTGATTCAATCGGCGCAAACGCCACCGCCGCTAGTCGTGCGAATGACGTATCTCATGCAAGCCGAATGCTTCGGAAGGTTAGGGAATCCCGATCAGCAGGCGAATGCGTGCCGGGCGGCGCTCCAGATCGAAGATGGCTGGCAACCTGCACGAAAAATGCTTGCGACCACGCTGGTGACACTCGGCCAACTCGACGAAGCCCAGCGGCAATATCGCAGACTTCCCGCCAACGATGCCGATGTGCAAATGGAAATGATACGGTTATCCATTCGGAAGAATTATCGCCTTTCTGTGCCGGAACGAAACTGGAAACCCGCTGAGGAACTGGTTGCGAATCTGACGCAAAACTTAAAGGTCGATGCGAGCATCATTCGACTCGAACTGCTGACTGCACAAG
>JANXNT010000228.1 GCA_025353985.1 Limnoglobus sp. | reverse complement strand
TGATCCCCTTGTTCGGTTTCAGTTCGCCGCCGACGATAATGCGGGCAGTCAACCGGCCATCACTCGCGCCGATCGCCTCGAGTTGCAGGCGGCCATCGTCCAGCAACATGCGGTGCCCCGGCCGAACATCGCCGAGAACTTCCGGTTCGGTAATCACAATATCTTGAGGGTGAATCGCCGTGTCGCCGAGTGAAAACGCGAGTTTTTCGCCGACGACCAGCATTCGCGATGCGGTGATCTTGCAGCGCAATTTCGGGCCGGGAAGGTCGGCGAGGATCGCCGTCACTTTGCCGACTTTTTTGGACAGATCGCGGAACAGCTTCACCCGTTTGAGGTGATCCTCCGCGTTCCCGTGCGAGAAGTTGATCCGCGCGACATCGACACCCGCACGCAGCACCGCCTCCATCATGGCGGGGTCGTCGGTAGCTGGCCCGAGCGTGGCAACGATCTTGGTACGGCGTGGCATGAAGTGGCTCCCCGTTGTGCAATCGCAAAATCCGATGAGCTTGATCTAGAGCAACCACGTTCCGAAGTCGAACGTTCGCCTATACATAAACTGCAAAAGTGGTTGGCTCTCTCCTCTTACCCGGTACGATCATGCCGCGAGCTTTGTTGGTTATCGACGTTCAAAACGAATACTTCACCGGCGCGTTGCCGATCTCGCACCCTACGGGCCACCTCGCGAATATCCTCGCGGTGATGGATATGGCGAAGGCGCAGGGCGTGCCGACGGCCGTGATTCGACACCATCAGCCGGACCCCGCATCGCCGGTGTTCTGCAACGGCTCGAATGGCTGGGAACTGCACCCGGAAGTCGCAAGCCGTTCGCGGGACATCCTCATCGACAAGCAATTGCCGGGCAGTTTCACCGGCACGAATCTCGACGAATGGCTAAAATCCGTCGGTGCCGACACCGTCACGATTAGCGGCTACATGACGCACATTTGCTGCGACACCACCGCACGCCAAGCCATGCACCGCGGCTACAAAGTCGAGTTCCTCTCGGATGCCACCGGCACACTCGCCGTCAGCAACACCGCCGGAAGCGTAACAGCCGAGGAACTCCAGCGTGCCATCCTCTGTGCGCAACAAATGTTCATCAGCGAAGTCCTCGACACAGCCACATGGCAAACGCGACTGTGAAATCGAAGTGAGCTTTCCGGCCAGCCCGCAGCGCCAGCAAGGGCAACTCGCAAGAAACACCACGAAGTCGATCTACCGTGGAAGTCCCTTGCTCGCGCAGCGGGCTGGCACGAGAAATCGGCGTTTTGCCGCGCCGAGTAGGCTTTGCGAAGCGAAGCGCGGGGCGGTAACTTGCGTAAACAATGTGCCACATCCAACACCGAGCCTATTCCCGTTATCACGACGCGCTCCTTGCGCGTCGATGTGACAATTTCGATCCTGTTGCTGCGTTACTCGCCAAAACAGACGCGAAAGCCGAGCGTATACAACGATGTTTTGGCCGACTGGCTATGTCGCGAATACACAGTATCGTCGAACCAACTATTGCCGCGAACGACTTTGCGTTGATCATTACCTGCGAGAATCGATGGGTTGTCGATAGTATGTGCCTCATATGCGTCTTTGACATAACTGTCCGAACACCAGCAATCGTTGGAAAGATCATAGATACCGAAGCCATTCGGTTAGGGTGTAACCGCGTTCCCGGCGCGGTCATACCTTGAAATCCTCATAGTTTCCCACGAGTTGCCGATGCGGATGGACGCGCTCGACTCCATCGTCTTGTCGCCACTTTCCAAATTCTTCGGCCGCGTCCGAGGCATTCACC
>JANXNT010000226.1 GCA_025353985.1 Limnoglobus sp. | reverse complement strand
CCCGCAAGGGGTCGGGTGATCCGCAACGACAGATTAGTGACTTCGCAAGTGTGCGGGTGGTAGAAACGGCCGAACGTCTCACACCCGACCCCTTGCGGGGAATCGGCTCGGTAATGTCGGATGATGCTTGTTGGTTCGGAGAGTTTCTGCCCCGCGCTTCGCTTCGCTACGAAAGCTTACGCGGCGCGGCTAAACAGCGCAACTTAGACATTTCACGCGATTCATTCGCGTTTTGTCTGTTTCCGTTTCCTTCTTAATGCACGCCAAGGGTGGCACGGATTTCATGGATACTGCCTTACTGAACAACCCGGCTGAACGACGCAAGTCCGTGCGGTTGAGCACGCGCCCGGACTTGCAGATCTCCGAACAGAAGTACGAAGGCAAGACGTACCACGTCGTCAAAGACCCCGTCTGCCTGCGCTATTACCGGTTCAACAAGCAAGAGTTTTTCGTCTTCAATTTGTTCAACGGTCAGTTCACCATGGAAGAGGTGAAGGACAAATTCGAAGACGAATTTAAGCCGCACCGCCTCGAATATAACGACCTCGAAGGTTTCGCGCGGCAACTGATTACGGCGGGCCTCGTCCAAAGCGAAACGGCGGGCACGGGCAAGCACCTGTTCCAACGCCGTGCGAAACAGCGCCGCATGAAGCGGTTCGCGGCGATCTCCAGCATCATGTACTGGAAGATCCCCGTCTTCGACCCGGACCGCATCCTCACCTGGATGTTCGGCTACCTGTGGTGGATTTTCACGCTGCCGTTCTTCGCGCTGTCGGTCAGCCTCATGCTCGCCGCGGTATTGCACGTGATGGTCCACTTCCAGACCTTCTACGACAAGCTCCCCGCGTACCACGAGTTCTTCGCCTTCAACACGGTGCTGTATCTCTGGCTCTCGCTTGGGGTCGTGAAGATCATCCACGAGTTCGGGCACGGCCTCAGCTGTAAGGCGTTCGGAGGGGAATGCCACGAGATGGGCTTGCTGCTCATGTGCTTCTCGCCTGCGCTCTATTGCAACGTCACCGATGCCTGGACGATCTCGGACAAGTGGAAGCGCATCATCATCAGCTTCGCGGGCATTTACGTCGAACTCATCATCGCGGCGTTGTCGACGTTCGTCTGGTGGTACACGCCGCACATGCCGATCGTGAACAACATCGCGCTCTGCCTGATGACGCTCTGTAGCGTCAGTACATTCGTGTTTAACGCGAACCCACTGATGCGATTCGATGGCTACTACATGATGGCCGACTGGTTGGAAATCCCCAACCTGCGCGACCGCTCGAACAAGTTCATCACGAACTCTTTCCTGGACAAAGCCTTGGGTATCGAGGTGCCACCGGAGCCGTATATGGCTACTGGGCGGAAGATGCTGTTCATCGGCTACGCGATTGCGAGTTGGGTGTATCGCTGGGTCGTCACGTTCAGCATCATCTGGATGCTCGCGGATTTCCTCGGGCCGAAACTCAAAGTGCTAAGCCACATGTTGGCCATCATGTCGCTGGGGTCGATGTTCGTCTGGCCCGCGTATCGCATGATCAAAAACGTACGTCAACGGGGGCGCTTGCCGGATATGAAAACGAAACGGGTCTACATCACGCTGGCGATCTTCACCGCGCTAGTGATCGGGTTCTTCACCGTACCGCTGCCGATCAGCCGCGTTCGCGATACGGGCCTCGTTTCGGTCAGCCCGGATCACACACTATCCATCGGCTTGCTCGAACCGGCCATTTTGCAAAAAATGGAAGTCGAAGAAGGCCAAATGGTGCTAGCGGGGCAGGTCATCGTACGCTGTGTTAGCGCGCAATTGGTCGAAGAACAAAACAAGGCCGAAGTGCAGATGCACGAAGCGCTGACGCTCGCCGACGCCCTCCGCAGCCAGCAACAAGGCGAACGCGACCTGCCCCCGGCATCGATGGCGCAACTGCAAACGACCGAAGCGGGACACCGCCAGCAAGCCGAACGATTCGGCCGCGAATTGAAGGAACTGAAACGCCGCTCGGACGACTTGTTCGAACTGAAAGCGCCGCGCGATGGCGTCGTGATGGGCTTGCCGCGCAAGACCGACATCGGGAAGATGTACGACCGCAACTTCCAGGATCAGAAAGCCCTTTGCACGATCGGCGACCCGACGAAGTTGCTCGTGAAAGTGCCAGTGTCCGCGAGCGACTTCAAGTTGTTACGCGAAGACCTTCCCGTATCCGGTGGGCTGGAAGTGTCGATTTACGTTCATGGCCGCACGGATCGCATCTTCAAAGGGCGCATCAACCGGTTGCCAGAAGCCGATGCGAAACAAGTCCCCGTCGGCCTGACGCAACGTGGCGGCGGCCCGCTCGCCGTCAAGCAAGCCGGCGAAGGCGGCCAAGAAACCGTGCCACTCGCGCAAACGTACGTTGTTGATGTCGAACTCACCGACCCCGATGCCACCATCCGCTCGGGCGCACTCGTCAGCGTGAAAATTCACTGCAACTGGCGCACGGGTTACTGGTGGGTCGGCCGCTTCATCTCGAACGCCATCGACGTCGGGTTGTTCTAACGGACGCGAGGATCGCATGGCGTTCCGCGACTTCACATTTCCCGAGGTGCAACATACCCTCGGGCTAACGCTCGCCGAGGCCGACTTGTTCGGCATCGTTCCCGCATGGGAAGTCTCTGCGGAGTTCAGCGAACGAATGCAGGCGGGTGTCGATCTGGCACTCGCGGTCAACACCGAGAAAGCCCGCTCCGAATTCATCGTCGCGCCGCTACTCATGGAGTTGCGGCGCACATTGGCGGGCGGGTTCGGGTTGTTCTCCGGCATCGAGTTCAACGTCGATCCCGCACGCGGGCTTAACGGCTACTGCGATTTCATCCTGACACGTTCGCTACTGCAATCGGTCCTCACGGCACCGATACTGGCGATTGCCGAAGCCAAACACGACAACCTCCGCAGTGGCATGGGGCAATGCATCGCCGCCATGGTGGCCGCTCGCGAGTTCAATTCGCAATCGGCAAACCCCTTGCCGATGATTTACGGTGCAGTCACCACCGGCGGGGCGTGGAAATTCCTACGGCTCGACGGCACAATTCTCACGCTCGACCGACGCGAGTATTTCGTCGCCGAACTCGGACGA
>JANXNT010000185.1 GCA_025353985.1 Limnoglobus sp. | reverse complement strand
GCTGCGCGGGTGCGGGACGGTGGCCCCGGCGAGATGCGTGCTGCCGTCGCTGGCGGTGGCGACCCAGTCTTGCTTCATGTAAATTCGCACGTCTTCCTCGCTCATGCCGAAGTTGACGATCCCCGCGCCGCCGTTGCGTTCGATCTCCAGAACGATGTCGATTGGCTGCTTCTTTTCGCTCTCGGCGATCTGCGAGATTCGCTTCCCCTGCCATGCGGGTTTACTTGAATAGCGTGCGATCTGGATCGCCTTGCCGTTGTCGCGTTCGCTGAGTGCGGCGTCGATGTCGGCCTTCAGTTTCGGCCCCGCGTTCGGGTCGTCGAGGCGTGCGACGAAGTCTTTCTGGTTGCCTTCGCGATACTTCGACGGCACCAGCGTGGCCCGCAACGAGGTACTGCTCGCGGTGTACGGATACTGATCCGCCGTGACGGCTTGCCCCGCTTTTCTTGCAGTTTCGATGAGCGCAATCGCCTGAATCGACATACCGTGTGCGGCGCGGCCACTGGCCTTGATGTGCGAAATGTGAACGGCACATTTTCCGCCTTTACCGATTTCGATTGCCTCTTGAATCGCATCGAGCAACCCCGAACCTTCGTTGCGAATGTGGCTCGCGTAGTGCCCGCCATGTTGCCCGCTGACTTTGGCGAGCGCGATGATTTCCCCGGTCTTTGCGTACGTCCCCGGATTGTAAATCAGCCCCGTTGCCAAGCCCCACGCACCATCGTTCATCGCCTTCTCGACGAGGCTCTCCATTTTCTGAAGTTCCTCCGCCGTCGGTGCGCGATTGGCGTTACCCATGACGACTTCGCGAATGCTGTTGTGCGGGGCCTGATGGATGACGTTCGTCCCGATGCCGCCCGCTTCCAGAGCTTGAAAGAACTTCGCAGTATCGACCGGCCCGGAGCCGCAATTGCCCGTGACCACGGTGGTAACGCCCTGCATGATGTAGCAAGTATTTGGCCGCCCCGCCTTCGCCGTTAGCGTCGGGCTACCGGTATCGCAGTGCGTGTGCAGATCGATAAAGCCGGGGCAAACGATCATACCTGCTCCATCGATCACGATGGCACCGTTGGGGCGTTCGCCGTTGCCCACCGCCGTAATTTTGTCGCCCACAATAACGACATCCACAACGCGGCCCGGCGCACCAGAACCATCGTGAACCGTGGCACCGGCAATCACAATCGGTGCCTCCGCCGCCATCAACGTGCCAAGTGTCGCGCTCAGAACCATCGCAAGCATGTATCGCATTCGCAAAGTGTCCGTGGGTGGTTGGAGATTGCCGTGATTGTACACTCGCCACTCATCACTCGCCACTCGCCACTGCTGAACGTAACGGCGACAAATTGCATTTTGCGGAGGATTCCGCTTCGGTGGGTAGTGCGTATCCGGATGCGAAGGCTTATCATCGCAAGTAAGTGTCGAGTATTGCATGGATTTACCCCAACGGGGTTCCATCTGATAGCCCAGGGTTAGACGTTTCGTCGTACCCCTGGGTCGTGCGTCGAGCATGGAATGGATTTACCCCAACGGGGTTCCATCTGATGGCTCAGTGTTAGACGTTTCGTCGTACCCCTGGGTTGGTTTCTTACATACCGGAGGCGTTCTACGTGAGCGACCAGACTACGCCCGTTAACAATGCCGAACGAGTCCGGATGAAGGAAGTCGAAGGGGGTTCGAAGAAGTGGCGGATCTGGGGGCCGTACCTCAGCGATCGCCAGTGGGGCACCGTTCGCGAAGATTACAGCCAGAACGGCGATGCGTGGAACCATTTTCCGTTCGCGCACGCCCACCAACGCGCGTACCGTTGGGGCGAAGATGGCATCGCGGGGTATAGCGATAACAACCAGCGGCTCTGCGTAGGCATCGCACTCTGGAACGGCAAAGATTCGATCTTGAAAGAGCGATTGTTCGGCTTGCCGAACGAAGGCGCGAATCACGGCGAAGACGTCAAGGAAGTCTACTTCCACCTCGATGCAACGCCATCGCACAGTTACTTGAAGTACCTGTACAAATACCCGCAAGCCGCCTACCCGTACGATGCGCTCATCCACGAAAACAAGCAGCGTAGCCGCCTCGAACCCGAGTTCGAGTTGATCGACGCGGGTGGTTTCCACGAAGATCGCTACTTCGATGTTTTCGTCGAATACGCGAAAGCCAGCCCGACCGATGTGCTGATGAAGATTACGGTCCACAATCGCGGGCCGGACGCATCGGACATTCACATCTTGCCGCACGTCTGGTTCCGTAACACGTGGTCGTGGG